>JABMRP010000627.1 GCA_013202535.1 Planctomycetota bacterium | reverse complement strand
CGCACCTTGTCGTTGGTTTCCGAGGGACAAAGGTACGTCGGCACGCGCAGCGCGCTGATGTTGCCCTGGGTCGAATCCGCGTAGCCGAGCTTCAGATCGATCTGCTGGGCGATGAGTGGCTCGTTGAAAAAGTGTGGATACGTGGAAACGGGTGCCAGGGGCGGCCACCAAGGGTACCACCTTGCCGGCATAACCATCCCCCACCCCCCCCGTGGCGGCAGTAAAGGCGGTCTCCGGTACAGTTTTTTGAGTTGAAAGAACCACCAATCGAATTAGGATGGAGGAATGTAGTTACCCTAGTCCTTTCCACGAGAGGTTGAATTGCCGTGAGATATCTTCTCTGTTTTGCAGCCGCCATTTGCTGTTTGTCGGCTTCCCGAGCCTGGAGTGAACCACCCGCCGTGAAGCACCCGGCCGTGGTGCGCGTCAACGTGCAAGACGGCAACCGGATGCAATCTCATGGATCGGGAACATTGATCGAAACCAACTTTCGCCACGGTCTGGTGATCACCAATTGGCACGTGGTACGCGACGCGAAGGGGCAGATCGACGTCACGTTTCCAGGCGGCCATCGGTCGACCGCTTCGATCCTGAGAGTGGACAAGGACTGGGACCTGGCCGCGCTGGCCATTTGGAAGCCCGAGGGCGTCGAGCCCGTGGCCCTGGCGGGCGAAGTGCCCAAGATCGGCCATCCCTTGACGATTATTGGCTACGGCAAAGGCGACTACCGCAGTGCGTCGGGCCAATGTGTGAAATTCGTCTCGCCGGGCAACAACCTCCCCTTCGAGATGCTGGAGCTCACGGCGGCCGCCCGCAGCGGTGATTCCGGCGGTCCGATCCTCAACGAGCAAGGCGAGTTGGCCGGCGTTCTCTTCGGATCGGCACGGGGACGAACCAACGGAAGCCACTGCGACCGCGTCCGCAAGTTTGTCTCCTCGGTGCATGGCAAGTTCATGAAGCTCAAGCCCCAAGCGCCGGTGGAAGTCAGCGGCGAGCAACCGGCCGGCGAAACGGTGGTCTCCACGACCGTCGAATCGTCGTAGTCCCCAGTCCCTACTTCCCCCCGCTCCTTGTCGGCGGCGTCCGCGCTGCTTATACTCGATGGTTTGACGAGATCACGACCTTTCTCCCAACCCTCCCCGAGATGAGTATGCCCGGCTATCGGACCTTCTTCCGCGAGTTTCGCCGTCATTTCCACACCACCGGAGCCGTACTGCCCAGCAGCCGGTTCCTCGCCTCGGCGTTGGCGCGCTACGTTCGCCGGGGCGTCGAGGACGACGTCTCCGGGGGGCGCCGGATTCTGGAAGTCGGGCCGGGTACCGGATCGGTGACCGATCGGATCGTGGCCGCCTTGCGACCGGACGATCGGCTCGATCTGGTCGAAGTGAACGACGAGTTTGTCGCCCTGTTGCGCGGGCGTTTCGAGACCGAAGCACCGCTTCAGGCGGTGGCCGACCGGGTGCGGATCTTCCACCAGCGCGTCGAGGAGATGCAGCAAGAGGAGCCGTACGATCTGGTCGTTTCCGGGCTGCCGCTGAACAACTTCTCCGCCGAAGCGGTCGAGCAGATCCTCGACGTGTTCGCCGAACTGCTTCGCGCCGGCGGGCGGCTTTCCTTCTTCGAGTACATCGGCATTCGTGCCATGCGAACGCTGGTCAGCGGCAAGGCCGAGCGGCAGCGTCTGCGCGGCATCGGCGCGGCGCTGGGGAGCGTCTTGAGCCGGCACGAGATTCGCCGCCAGGCCGTCTGGATGAACGTTCCCCCGGCCTGGGTGCATCACGTCGAGTTTCCGCCCCGTCCCACACGAGGAGTCGCACCATGAATCAAATCACTGAACTCTGGAACGACGCCGGTCAACTGGGGCAGACGGCGATTGCCGTGGTGGGCATGTTGCTTGCCTACATCATCGTCAAGCTCGTTGTCCTGCGAAAGATGGAAAAGGTCGCCGCGGAGACAACCAACGACCTGGACGATCGCCTGGTGCATTTCTTCAAGCAGTTTCTTTGGCTGATCGCACTCTTCCTGACGATCCTTCTCGTCTTGCGGATCAACGATATCCAGATCACGCCGCTGCTGGCCGGGGCGGGTATTCTGGGCGTCGCCCTGGGGTTTGCCGCCAAGGAGAGTCTGGCGGACATCCTCTCGGGCATCTTTCTGATCACCGACCGGCCGGTGCGCGTCGGCGATCGGGTAAAAATCGAGAACATTGGCCGTCACTGGGGCGCCTGGGGAGACGTCGTCGACATCGGCCTGCGACGCACGCGAATCCGCAACACCGACGGGGTCGTGGTCAACTATCCGAATTCGATGCTCTCCAATTCGGTTATCAGCAACTTTTCGTTCGAGGAAACGCCCGTCCGCGTACGGGTCCGTTTTCAGGTCGACTACGATGCCGACATCGAGCTCACGCGGAAAGTAACGCTCGAGGCCATCTATTCCGTTGCCGGCGTCATCCCCGACTCGGCCACCGTCGTGGTGCGATCGCTCTGGGACGACAGCCAAGGGCATCTCATGGCGGGCGTGCTGATGGAAGGCCGCTATCGGATCGAAAACGTTCGCAAGCGCACGCCGATTCGCAGCGAAGTGCTGGAAACACTCCTCGGCCTGATGCAACGCAACGGTATCCCCATGGCTTCGCACCCCGTGCGGATCACCGGCGGATGAGATCTCGTTCCCGTGCATTGCAGTGGTACGATGGCTCTCCGACGCCGTCGCCCGATCCACCTCGCTGCCCTTCGACGGCCTCACAGCGCCGTCGTACAGGACGCGCCCGTTGTTGAGCGGCGGGCGGTCTGGAAACAGGGTTCAAATCGGCCGTGAAGTGGGGGGGTGTCCATGGGTACCAACCCCTCTGGGGGAACGGCTGGATCGCTGTTAACGATTCTCCCGGCAAGCAAGGCGCCGGGTCGGCTGCGTAACCTATGTTTGTACATCACGCGGGAATCCGGTAAACGAGTCCCTTGCCGGACGACATAGATGGACCCACGATCCACAGATATCGAAAGAGGCGGAGTATGTTGACTGCCAAGGATGTGATGACGACCAACGTGGTGACGGTCAAACCCGACGACACGGTAGACCATGCGATCTCGCTGATGCTGACGCACACGGTCAGCGGGCTGCCCGTGGTGGCCGAGACGGGACGGTTGGCGGGGATCTTGTCCGAGTTCGATCTCCTGCAACTGATCTGCGATTGCCATGCCGGGAAGGAGAGGGTCTCCGATTACATGACCACCGAGATACGCGAGCTGGAAGAAAGCACAACACTGTTCGAGATTGCGGAGCTCTTCCGTTCGACGCACGTGCGACGACTCCCCGTCACGCGCCAGGGCCAACTCGTCGGCCTCATCTCGCGTCGCGAGCTAATACGAGCGTTGAAGAACAGCCGCGGACCGGCCAAGCCGAGTGCGCCGCAAGAGACCGCAACCGTTCCCCAACTCGATTGCCGCGTGTTGGTGGCCGAGGACGGGCGGGCCAATGGAAGATTCTTCGCACACGCGCTGAAGCGGGCCGGCGCCGAGGTCACGCTGGTCGAAAACGGCCAACTCGCCGTCGAGAAGGTACTGGCCACGATCGGATCAGAGGGCGAGGAACCCTTCGACATCATCTTGATGGACATGCAGATGCCCGTGATGTCGGGCCAGGAGGCCACGCGACGGCTGCGTCAGGAAGGCTATCGCGGGCCGATCATCGCGGTGACCGCACTGAGCGAGAAGTACGAGCAGCAGGAATGTCTCGACGCCGGCTGCGACGACTACATCGCCAAGCCCATCGACCGAATGACGCTACTGCGCGTCGTCGCAGAAAAAACGGCGGCTTCTCCGGCCGGCACGTCGTAAGAGGCCATCGGTTCACCCCCCTACCCCGAAGCGGCGAACCAGCGCGGCGTTGTCGGCCGGCTGGTCGCTGTAGCGGTCGTAGATTCCCACGATGATCGCATCGGACGGCTTGATCGACTCCAACGTCTGGCGGAAGGCGTCTTCCACCCAGCGGCGGCGGTCGGAGAGTCGCCCGGCGGCCAGAATCTTGAAAGCCAGGCAGGGCCGCTTCGTGGCGCGAATCGCTTTGAACATCCGCGGCGGATCCTTCGGCAGGTAGACCTCGCCCAGGGGGATCGGTGCCTGGCCGAGCAATTCCTCAAGTGCCGCGGCGCTGCGATGGCGCTCGTAAACGCAGGTCATATAGAAATCGACATCCCATCCTTTGGATTCGATCGTGTCGACGACCGCCGGAATATGCGTGGAAACGCCGGCCAGCAGTCCCGCATCGCGTACCTCCTTGAGGAAATCGTGGACCTTATCGATCTGGCCGCTCTTATAAAGCGAGTCGGTCACCTCGCCGTGGTGCGCTACGCCGATGGCGCCGGCTTCGACGAGCCGCCGGATATTGGCCCCGTCGGCCTTCTGGGCTTCGATGGAGAGGAAGTGCATCTTGCCGCCCTGGTCGATAAAGCGGCGATACAATTCGACGTTACCGCCACCCGCCTGCCAGCAGTTGATGCCCACCTCCTGGCAGCGCCGTAGCGTCTTGAGGATCTGCTCGGGCGTAAAATACTCCTTCATCTGCCGATTGACGAACGTCGACAGGTGCGATCCACCGTTGAACGGATTGGTGCCGCAGATTAGCCGCGAGATGGAATGCGGCCCGAGGCGCACCTGGGGTAGCTTCGGCTCTTCGACCGCCGCCGCAGTCGCGGTTGCCGGCAGACCGGCCGCCGCCACGATCGCCGGCATGGCGCCGACCGTCTTGAGGAAATCGCGCCGAGGGCGGTTTCGCCGGCCGTCTCGATCATTTCCTCCGCGAAGATCGGTCTCGTTCAGTTCGCTCACGACTTCTCCCTTAGGGCAACCGGATACCACGGACCGAGAACATCACCGCTGGGGGCAGTGTAACCCGAGGCGCCGAACGCGGTCAAGCGTCCGTCTTACAGCCATCTTTCTCGACCCTCCCACCCAAGGGGACCTGTCTGGTTGCTCACCGGGGACGTTTTGAGTACCCTGTAGCCCTGGGGCCGGTTGTAACGTATAGTCCCATTATGAGCCCCCTCGGCCGAGACGTTCTCCCCGCGGGCCCTGAGAATCTCCGAAAGAGCGACCTGTCATGAGCGGTGCATCGGAGCAAACCGAACGGTCTCGCGTAGCCGGGTTCACACTCGTCGAATTGCTCGTGGTGATCGCGATCATCGGGATCCTCATCGGGCTGTTATTGCCGGCCGTGCAAAGCGTCCGCGAGGCGGCGCGGCGGATCCAGTGCGGCAACAATCTCAAACAACTGGGACTGGGCGTTCTCAACTACGAAAGCACCCACAGCCAACTCCCCTCCTCGGGCATCGTCGACATGGCGGCCAACCCCGGACAATTCGAGCCGCGCAGCGGAAAGATGTTTAGTTGGGCCGTGTTAATCTTGCCGCACATCGAACAGAAAGCCCTGCACGATCGGTTCGATTTCAACCGCGGCATCCTCGATCAACCCCAGGAACCGCAGGCCGTGTACGTCCCCACCTTGACCTGTCCCAGCGACGCCGCCACGGGCGAGTACTTCAGCGATCCGGTGTTGACCGCCGGCAAGCGGCTGGCCAAGGGCAACTACGCGGCCACCGTCAGCCCGTTCCATACCGATCTCCAAATCCGTTTTCCCGGCGCGCTGGTAGGAAAACGGCAGACCATGTCCTCGATCGCCGACGGCTCGACCAACACGCTCTTGCTGGCGGAGGTTCGCACCCGGGCCCATCCTCAGGACCAGCGCGGCGCGTGGGCCCTGCCCTGGACGGGAGCCTCTCTATTGGCCTTCGACATGCACCACGACGGGGATGTCGGCGGCAACTTCGCCCCATTGCAGGGGAGCCTGGGAGTGACCCAAACGCCCAACAACCAGGGCCCCAACACCGACATGCTCTATGCCTGCCCCGACATGGCCGCGGCCCAACTGGACCGGATGCCCTGCGGCACTTGGGCATCGACCGGCAACATGCACTACCTGTCGGCCGCGCCGCGGAGCCAGCATACCGGCGGCGTGAACGTCGTCTTCGTCGACGGCCACGTCGATTTCCTCTCCGATGAGATCGACGAGCGAGCCATGTCGTTCATGTTCAGCGCCAACGACGGCCAGATCATCGATCGCTCCGAGTATCTCCCCTAGCATCTCCTTCCCGGGACCCGTATGAAATCGATCTACTTCCCGCCGGTGGCGATCCTTGCCGGAGCGATTCTGTTGATCGCTTCGATCGTCTGGCCCCGCGCCGCCGGTCCGGGCGTGGTGTGGTCCGACGAGCAGGCCGACGAGTACGCCCAAGCCTCAGCCGATCTGCACGCCGCGGCCCACGCCGGGGGGCACGCCAAGGGTCCGGGACATGCCCACGCCCATGGTGCGGCCGGCGAGGACTCCGCCGGAGCGGATCAGAAACTGGCCGCCGCGCAGCAGCGTTTCCAACAGCAAGAGGCGGCCCTGGCGCGAGCCCATGCGATGCGTTGGGGGCCCGCCCGGTGGTTCTGGTGGAGCGGCCTGATCCTCACTGCCGGAGGAGTCGCCGCGTTCTATTGGGCGCGAGCAGCCGGCCGCTAACCCCTTCTCTCGCCATCATGCCCAAAACGCGACGGACAACTCCCGCCGACACCGCACCGGACACCACGCCGGACATCATCGGCTACTACTCCGAAACGGGGCAAGACTACGAGGCGTGGAGCCGGAACTTCCACATGCACTTCGGGTATTTCCGCCTCGGGCTGAATCCCTTTGCCCTGGAACGGATGCTCGACGAAATGACGCGGCAAGTGCTGCGGCGGCTCGATCTCGACTTCGGCCGCCCCCGTCGGCTCTTGGACATGGGCTGCGGTCTGGGAACGTCGACTCGCCTGGCGGTCCGCGAGTTTCCCGGCCTCCGGGTCGACGGCATCACCCTGGTGCCCTGGCAAGTGGAGCAAGCCCGGCGTCTGGCAGCGGCGGAGAACCTCGACGGCGCCGCCACGTTTGTTCAAGGCGACTACACGGCCGCCACGTTTGCCGACGAAACCTACGACGGCGTCTACGCCATCGAGAGCGCCTGCCACGCCGCCGGGTACGACAAGGAGGGATTTGTCCGCGAGGCGGCTCGCTTGCTCAAACCGGGCGGCCATCTGGTCCTGGCCGACGGGTTTCTCAAGGGCACGCGGAGAATGAACCCCTTGTTGCGATGGTGCTGCGACACGGTCTGCCGCAACTGGGCCTTGGAGACGTTCGGCGAGATCGGCCATTTCAAAGAGTGCCTGAAGAAACACGGGCTGGAGCTTGTTCAGGCCGAGGACGTCTCCTGGCGAATCGCGCCCTCGGTGTTGCACGTCCCTTGGGTCACGACCCGGTTCCTGGTCAAGGAACTTTTCAAGACCCGGCTGCGAATGACCCGCGTTCGCTGGGGACACATCGTGGCCTGCGTGCTGGCACCGCTCGTGGGCATGGCCCGCTGGCGCTTCGGATACTATCTGATTACCGCGCGCAAACGCGGCGCCGAGTGAGTCTCTCTTTCTTGGCGGGACGCGTTCCCTGCGTCGCGCGCTTGACCGGACCATGGCGGCCGGGTATTGTCGGGAAGGACGTTGCTGGCATTATTCCCCATGGCAACTCAAGGAGCAAACCATGAAGTGCGGTATGAAACTCGTCGCGGTTACCCTGATGTCGGCCTGTGCGGTCGGCCCGCTCTGGGCCGAGGAGAAACAGGCCGATTGGACACCGCTCTGGAATACCAAGGACTTCGCCGGCTGGCACGAGATTGGTTCGGGCCAGTGGACGATCGAAGACGGGGCGATTGTCGGCCGGCACGAGAAGTCCGACCCGAAATTCGGCCACATGGTCACCGACAAGACCTACGCCGACTTCACCGCCCGGCTCAAGTTCAAGACGCTCAAGGGCAACAGCGGGTTCTATTTCCGCGTCGACAAGCAGGGCTTCAGCGGCGTCGAGGGTTTTCAAGCCGAAATCGATCCCACCCGCGACACGGGCGGACTCTACGACACCGGCGGCCGCGCCTGGGTCGTCAAGCCGACCGCCGAAGAGATCAAGCGTTTCTTCAAACCGCACCAGTGGAACGAGATGATCGTCACAGCCAAGGGTCGCAACGTCACGGTCCACGTCAACGGCATAAAGACCGCCGAGTTGACCGACGACCCCGGCCGCACCAAGGGCCACATCGCCCTGCAATTGCACGGCGGCAACGAGATGTTGGTGATG
>JABMRP010000626.1 GCA_013202535.1 Planctomycetota bacterium | reverse complement strand
CCATGATCCTGCCCGGTATCAGCGGAGCGTTTATCCTCCTGGTGATGGGAAAATACGACCACATCCTGGGCGTGATCCGCGATCTGGTGCATGGCCAGGTGACCGCGAGCCATCTCTTGACGCTAACGGTTTTTGCCGCAGGCTGCTGCGTCGGACTGCTGGGGTTCAGCAAGCTGCTCCGCTGGCTGTTGGCCCACTACCGATTCCGCACGCTGGCCGTCCTTTGCGGTTTCATGATCGGGTCGCTGCGCAAGATCTGGCCTTTCAAGGCGGGCCAGCACATCGACCTCCGCCACGAACAGGCCGAAAACGCCTGGCCGCCCGTCTGGGATTTGCAGGTCACGTGGGTCATCCTGCTCGCGCTGGCCGCGGTGGCCTTCGTCTTCACCATCGAGTGGCTCTCTAGTCGCCGTCCGTCGGGCGACTGATTGGACGCCGCTTCTTGACCGGGATAGAATGGCACGTAGCGTGTTTCGGGCGTCGTGCCCCACGTTTCGATTGCGACTTCACCGTATTAGGAGATCCATCCAATGAACCGTCTCTTCCGCATGGTACTGGTTGCGTTTCTATTCGGTTCTTGCAGTCCCGGTGTACGGGCGGCGGACAAACTCAACCTCCTGGTGATCACGGTGGACGACATGAGCGCCGACTCGATCGGCGCGTTCGGCTGCAAGCTCCCCGATACGACCCCGAACATCGACCGTCTGGCCAAGGAGAGCCTTCGGCTGAACCACGCCCACGTACAGGTGGGCAACTGCATGCCCTCGCGCAACGTCATGTGGTCGGGCCGCTATCCGCACAACAACGGTGTCGAGGGTTTCTATCAGGTGAAAAACCCCGGCTACCCCGTCCTGGTTGATTTGATGAAGGGCGCCGGATACTTCACCGCGATTCGCCACAAGGTATCCCACTCGACGCCCTACCACCCGTACCCATGGGATCTCGTACTGGACACCTTGCCCGACGGCACCAAAGCACACGTCAAGGACCCGGTATCCTACGGCGTCTCGACCATGCGAGGTATCCGCGCGGCCGAAGCCCAGGGCAAGCCGTTCTGCCTGTTGATCAACATCGCCGATCCGCACAAGCCGTTCCACGGGCAGGGCCGCGGCGGCGAGACGATCCCCGATGCCCACCCGCCGTCCCGTGTGTTCACCCCCGACGAACCGCCGACGCCCGGCTTTCTCTTCGCCGATCCGGTGGTTTCCAAGGAACTGGCCCACTACTACTCGTCGGTGCGGCGCGCGGACGACGGCGTGGGGCATATCCTCAAGGCGCTGGGGCAATCGGGACAGGCCGACAAGACGCTGGTGATGTTTCTTTCCGACCACGGGATGCCGTTGCCCTTTGCCAAGACGCAACTCTACCACCACAGCACGCACACGCCTCTGATGTTTCGTTGGCCGGGGGTCACCAAGGGCGGTTCCGTCGACAGCCAGCACATGGTCTCGGCGGTCGATCTGCTGCCCACGCTGTTGGATATCACCGGCGTGAAGCACCCCAAGGGAATCGACGGACGCTCTTTCGCCTCGGTGCTCAAGGGAGAGCCTCAGGCCGATCGCGACTGGGTTATCAAGGAATACAACGAAAACGCCGGCGCTTCGCGCGATCCGATGCGGGCCGTGCAAACCAAACGTTTTCTCTATCTCTTCAATCCGTGGTCCAACGGTGATCGGGTCATGGCCACCGCCACCACGGGCACGCCGACCTATCGCCGCATGGCCGAACTGGCCAAGACCGACAAGACGCTCGCCGCCCGTCACGACCTGTATCAGCATCGCGTGGTCGAGGAACTCTACGACATGGAAAACGACCCCGACTGCCTGAAGAACCTGATCGACGCCCCGGCCCAGCAGCAGGAGCTTGCCAAGTTGCGAGAAGCCCTGGAGGCATGGATGGTCGAGACGGAGGATCACATGCTCGATGTCTTCCGCAATCGAGACGACGCCGACGCGCGCGAGGCGTACGTGCAACAGAAGGAGAAAGAGGCACAGGAGCGGCGACAGAAGAACCGAGCGAAGAAACCTCGCCCCAAACCGGGCGCGAAGAAGCGGTCCGACTTGATCTCGCTGGAGATGCCCGAGGCGGTTGCCGCGGGAAAGCCGCTGGTGGTGAAGGTACATCACGAACTGGACGCCGACCTGGGCAAACAGTGCATTCACGTAACGCTCAAGGCCGGTCCCGACGCCGAGCGCGTGGACCGCCAAGTCGTCACGGTTTCCGGCGAGGGCGTCGTCGAGGTAACCTTCGAGGTTCCCGCGGACACCGCCGGCGGCACCGTCTCTTTCGCGGCGTTTGTCGGGCGGGATTATCCCAGCAGTCTACAACATCTGCACACCGCGCCCGTGCCGGCGCGCTAACAGCCCGTTGAACAAAGGACCCTTCCATGACAAGAATCATCTGCTCAGTCGCGTTTGCCGCGCTGACATCCATGGCCGCCGCCGCCGAACGCCCGAATATCGTTTTCATCCTCGCCGACGATCTCGGTTACGGAGACGTGGGCTGCTACAACCCGGAGTCGAAGATCCCGACTCCCAATCTGGACAAGCTCGCCAGCGAAGGAATGAGCTTCACCGACGCCCATAGCCCCTCGACCGTGTGTACTCCCACTCGCTACAGCGTGCTGACCGGGCGGATGGCGTTTCGCACGGGCATGAGAGGGGTGTTCACCGGAGTTGGCGGCCCCTGCATGATCGAGGAAAGCCGGCTCACGTTTCCGCAAATGCTGCGAAACAAGGGGTACGCCACGGCCTTGTTCGGCAAATGGCACGTCGGTCTATCGGTCCTCGATAAGGACGGCCAGCCGATCAACCGAAGCGGGCGCGGTGCCGTCGAGCGGATCGACTACTCGCGTGCGATCCCCGACGCCCCGATCCATCGCGGGTTCGACCAATTCTTCGGCACGGCCTGTTGCCCGACCACCGATTGGCTCTACGCCTTCATCGACGGCGATCGGATCCCGGTTCCGCCCCAGGGCGTGGTCGACAAATCGCGTCTGCCCAGTCATCCGTATTCCAACGACTGTCGCCCGGGTTTCGTTGCGCCCGATTTCGATCTGGAGGAGGTCGATCTGGTCTTCCTCGAAAAGAGCCGAAAATTCCTTCAGCAGCACGTCAAGGAAAACCCCGACCAGCCTTTCTTTCTCTTCCACTCGTGCCAGGCGGCCCATCTGCCGTCGTTTCCCGCCGATGCCTTCAAGGGCAAGACGAAGGCCGGTCCGCACGGCGACTTCATCTTCGAGTTGGACTACGTCGTCGGCCAGTTGATGCAAACGCTACAGCAACTGGGCGTGGCGGACAACACGCTGGTGTTCTTCTCCAGCGACAACGGCCCGGAGGTGCCCACGGTCGTTGCCATGCGCCGCGATCACCAACACAACGGCGCCCGGCCGTGGCGGGGGATGAAGCGGGATCAATGGGAAGGTGGACACCGCGTGCCGATGATCGCTCGCTGGCCGGGTCATATTGCGGCCGGTTCCTCGACCGACCAGACCGTGTGCCTGACCGATCTGATGGCCACCTGCGCCGCGGTGGTCGGAGCGAAACTGCCCAACGAAGCGGCGGAGGACAGTTGCGACTTCCTGCCCGTGCTGCTGGGCAGTCAAGGGGATCGGCCCGTCCGCCGCTATACGCTGCACCAGACGATCTCGCTGGCCCTGGCCATTCGCCGCGGTCCGTGGAAGTATCTCGACCACAAGGGCTCCGGCGGCAACAACTACAACAGCGAGCGTCTCCGGCCTTTCATTCTGGAGGAAAAAGCCCCCGAAGCGCCCGGCCAACTCTACAACCTCGACACCGATCCCGGCGAAACCGACAACCTCTACTTCAAACATCCGGAGATCGTCGCGGAGTTGAAATCGCAGTTGGAAAAGTACAAGCAGAGCGGCCGCAGCGCGCCGCTTCGCGATTGAGGTCAAGCAGGCTCAGGACGAGAGGCCGTCGAGTTCCTTGCCGAGTTGCTCGGCAACCTTCCGAAACGTATCCGCGGCCGGGCCGCCGAGTTCGGCCAGACGGCGGTGCGTTTCCAGTAGATGTTCGCCAAACTCCCTCCGATCGAGGACCGACACGTGCAGCGCCACCGGATCGCCGACGCACTGCGGGCATTGGTCCGCGAAGTGAAGCACGCGGTCCAGCCGGACACTGCCCAGAAGCTTCTTTCGCACCGCCTCATCGGCAAGCACGGCGAACGAACCGTCCTGGCTCTTGCCCCGCTGGTGGAGCATG
>JABMRP010000066.1 GCA_013202535.1 Planctomycetota bacterium | reverse complement strand
TGGGCGGCATGAGTTGGGGATTTGGCGACGACTGGCTTTGGCAATTTCGCAAAGTCGAGGAGCGTATCCAGGTCGTGCGGCGAAACGTCCGTTTCACGGCCGCCAAGGGAAGCCCGGAAGCCCGGGCGGTCGAGTTGGCCTACACCGACAGCGTCCTTTTCAGTCTGCCGATCGTGTCGAAGAACCCCGACGGCGTCGACATCGTCGATCTGTCGACGGTTTTCATGGGCGACCTGCCACAAATCAGCAACGTGCTTTCGGGATTCACGTTTTCCAGGGACAAGTCGAGTTGGGCGACGGTCAAGTCGTTTAAGGACAACGTCGAGTTGGAAGTCGCCGCCACGTATTCCTCCAGCGGGAAGACGGGGTTCGACACCGTGGCCGACAGCCGCGGCGTGACGGTCAACGTTCACTACTCGATCAGCCTCCTGCCGGAGACCGGTTACACACCGCGCATGGGCGACGATCGGGTAGGGTACTTCCTCACGGCGACCAAGGATTTCTCGAAGAAGAGCGGCCACGATCGGTTCGTGCGATACGTCAACCGCTGGGACCTTCGCAAGTCGGACGCCTCGGCCGAGTTGTCGCCGCCGAAGAAGCCGATCGTCTTCTGGATCGAGAAGACGGTGCCTTACGAGTACCGCAAGCCGATTCGCGAAGGTATTTTGGAGTGGAATCGGGCGTTCGAGGCGGTGGGCATCGCCAATGCAATCGAAGTACGCCAGCAGCCCGACGACGCCGAGTGGGAACCCGAGGACATCAACTACAACACGTTTCGCTGGATCACCTCAGGTGCCGGTTTTGCGATGGGGCCCAGTCGCGTGAACCCGACCACCGGCGAGATTCTCGACGCCGACATCATCTTCGACGCCGACTTTCTCCTCTTCTACCAGGAAGATTACGACGTACTGACGGTCGACGAGCCGTCCGATTCAATCGACGGGCGATTCGGCAATTGTGGCAGTTCGCGATGTGGCTGCACGCTCAACCGCGATATCGCCCGCGAATTGGCCTTCGGCTGGGCGTTGCTCGAAGGGCAAGAGCCGTCGGTTGCCGAGGAAGCAAAGAAGACACTGGTCACGCAGGCCCTGAAAGAAACCGCGATGCACGAGGTGGGGCACACGCTGGGCCTGCGCCACAACTTTCGGGCCAGCGCGTGGCTTTCGGCCGAGGAGATGGCCGACCACGAGAAGACCGCCTCGACCGGTCTGGCCGCCTCGGTTATGGACTACCTGCCCATGAATATCGTACCGCGAAAAGACGATCAGGGCGATTACTTCAGTCGCACGATCGGGCCGTACGACCACTGGGCGATCGAGTACGGTTACAGACTGCTGGACGGCGGCACGGAGGGAGAACGGGCCGACCTGCAAAAGATCGCCGCCCGATGCGCCGAACCGGCTCTGGCGTACGCCACCGACGAAGACACGCGGAGCAACGATCCCGATCCGCTGGTCAACCGGTTCGACCTCGGCAAGGACCCGCTGGAGTTCGCCAAGCTCCGGCTTGAGTTGATCGGCGAGGCGTTGCCGGGGTTGGTCGAGCGTTTGGCCGCCGAGGGCGAGGATTATCACCGCGTGCGCCGGGCGTTCAATATCCTTCTTTCCCTGCGGGCCAGCGCGATGCACTTCGCCGCGCGGCATATCGGGGGGCTGTACGTCCATCGCCATCATCGAGGCGACCCCGACGCGCGGCCACCGTTCGTGGTGGTCGAAGCCGCCAAACAGCGCGAGGCGCTTGCCCTGCTGGAGGAACATGTGTTTGGCGAAACGGCGTATCAATTCCCGCCCGATCTGTACGCCCACCTGTCTCCGGCATGGTGGTCGCACTGGGGCACGACGGCCAACCCGCGGACCGACTATCCGATCCACGAAGTGATTCTTACGTGGCAAAGCCGAGTCTTGAGTCAACTCCTCTCGTCGATCACGCTGGAGCGGCTGATCGATTCGGAGTTGAAGGTGCCGGCCGATCAAGACGCCTTCACCGCGGCCGAAATGATCGAGCGGCTGACTTCCGCCATCTTCGGCGAGGTCGAGGGG
>JABMRP010000625.1 GCA_013202535.1 Planctomycetota bacterium | reverse complement strand
TGTCGATCCGTGGAATCGCCTCGCAAAAGCAAAGAGACACGGGACGAAAACATTGATAGCAGCGCTGCCGCACTTCGTTTTCCGATTCGTTCTAACCGGGCACCACCTGCCCTTCCCAACAACCCCAACCGGCAATTGTAGCAGCCGACCGGACACATGTCGAATTGGCTGACGACCTACTCACGGCCACGCCGTCGCGGCCACATGCGGCCGGTGTGGGCCGTGTATTGTCGATACGCGTCGCCGAAGTGGTCGAGCATGGCCCGTTCTTCGCGGGGGACGCGCAGCAGGTAGAGGGGGAGGAAGCTGACGATGAACGACCCTCCGGCGATCCAGTTCTGCAGGAGCAGCGCTTGAGCGATCGCCCAGAGCCAATGGGCGGCGTACATCGGGTGGCGAATGCGGCGGTAGACGCCGCCGGTGACCAGTGTATGTTCGGCCTGGATCTCGACCAACGCCGACCAGTTGCGGCCCAGATCGACGTGCGCCCGCCATAACAGCCATAGCGCCGCGGCAAATAGAATCGTCCCCACCGACCCGGCCGCCACGGCCAACGGCACCGGCAGACCGTAATCGGCAAAGTCGAGCCACGGCCCGCACACATAGACCAGCGGCACGATCTGCAACCCCACGCCCGCCAACCCCAGCAAGACGCCTTCGGTAATCGTGAAGCGACGATCCCGCGCGTTCTTCCGCCGCCGCGCGTACACGGCCCGGATGCCACAGCCGGTCACCAACCCGGCGAGGTAGACGATCGTGAACGTGGGATGGGGCATGGGCGGGTTCTCGGCCGGCTTACTCTCAAGTTACTCTTCTCTGTCTTCTCCGTTTCCTTCTGTTCCAAGCTCTGTTTTTTGAACAGGAGGAAACGGAGGGAACAGAGGAAAGGGAAGTTGAAAACAAGAGAGGGCGTTACTGATTTTTCTTCTCCTCAATATCAGTGATGTCCCCTTTTTTTCCTCTGTTCTCTCTGCTTCCTCCTGTTCAAAATCGTCAGCATTGGAATAGGAGGAAATGTAGGAGTGGGCTGTTGTGTCTTCGACCGGGTGTGATAAGCAGCGTGGTTAGACCTCACGGCTCATACCGAATCCACATCGGCGAGACCCAGACCAACTCGCCGTCTTCTTGCTCGCCGCGGACGTAGTAGTAGACGGTCGTGTTCGGTTTGGGGTTGAAGTCGGTCCACTGCAAGGTGACCTCTCGTTTGTTCGGCTCGGTGGTGTAGGCGTACTTGCCGTCGCGGATAACGTGGACTTTGGCAAACGGGCGGGTGCCGATCAGGCGGATGTCGAGCGTGGGTTTGGCGTCGGTGGTGAACTCGTCGCCCATGAAATGCTCGCCGCAGCGGACGTCGGCGATGATGTTGTCGGTGGCGCCGTAGACGTGGCGGTTTTTCATCGCCGTGTAGATGGCCTCGGGCGAAAAATCCTCGGCCCAGACGTTGCAGTAGCTGATATGGGTCGACACATGATCGCTGGAGGCCTGGAAACCGAGCCGGTAGCCCTTCTCCAGGGCCAGCGAAACGAACCCGAACGGCCGCCACCCGCCGAGCGAATTCTCGGCCGTGTTGCTGCGCGGGGCGCCGGGCATCTCGTAGTTTTGGCGGCAGCCCTGGTAGATCTCGACGATCGGCTCGACCACCGAGTCGTTGTCCCGCCAGTCGGTGCCCATGTCGGTACCGCTGGTGTGGCTGGCGCAAATGCCGTCGAACTCGGTCAGGTAGCGGTAGAGCATCCGCGTGTCGGGCGTGTTGGGCCGCTGGGCCTCTTGCGGCAGATCGTCCATCGCCTTGCCCAGTTGGCCCTTGAGCCGCGGCAGCGTGCGGATACCGCGCCGGGGGAAGACCACGTTGCGATGCCCGTCGGGATACAAGCAGCTTCGCTCGTACGTGTACAGCGGGGTAAACGCATCGGCGACCTGGAAGATGTCGGTCGTCTTTTGGGTGATCCACCAGGAGTACTCGCGGCCGTTGCCGTTGTCGTGATCGCCGTTGCCGATCCAGTCGAGACAGGCCGCGTCGATCCCGTAACGCCACATGTCCAACAGCAGCCCGTCGCCGCCGCCGTCGCCCGATAGCTCGGTGTGGCGATGAAACTCGCCCCGCAACAGACGCACCGGCTTGCCGGCGACCGTGGTCCGAGCGGCCCGAGCGGCAGCCACGTCGTCGGCCTCCTTGACGGCCGCCGCAGCGGTCTTGACCGGCCCGGGTGCGTCGAGCGGCGCCAGTTCGGTCTTCTTCGGCGCCACGCCCGGCGCGGGCCCGAACTCGGCCATCACCAGTTCGTTGTTGACCGCGTCGGGCCAGGGTTGTTTCCGGCGGTTTTTGGAACGTGATCTTCTCGCCCTTTTGACGCAGCGAGCGCACGAACCATTGCGGTAGACGACCTCCGGTGGCGAAACGGCCGTCGGTCGACGTGACCAGCGTGATCCGCCCGTCGGATCGGGGAACCAGGGCGGGGCGGTTGTCGAGGATGTTGTCGGTCGCCGGGCAGATGATCTCGGCCGACCAGCGGTTCCCCTCGTACCAGGCGACGTGCTCGAAGAAGGCCGTGCCCACGCCCAACCGCGTACCGAGCCGCGGCGAGCGAACGGCCAGCCAGACGCGGCCCTTGGCGTCGGTTGTCAGCCGGGGGATCGCCAGTTTCTGCTGATTCGGGCGCTTCGGCGTCTTGCGAATTCCGGGAATGAACGCCGCGGTCGGATCCTCGGCCGGGCGCCACAGTTGGCCCTCGGCCCACACCCGCGCTTGCACGGATCGACCCTGATAGAGAGCCACGCCTTCCTTTTCCATGGCCCCCCAGTCTTTGCCCCATTTCTCGGGCGAGTCTTCGTAGGCCACCCAAAGGCGGTTCTGGCCGTCGAAGGTCGCGGTGGGTCGCATCTCGGCCCGCCGGCTGGTGGCGATGGCAATCGACTTGCCGAACCCGTCACGCGACCCGATGCGGCAGTACACGTCGTAGTTGCCCTGCTGGTACGTATCCCAAGCCACGGCCACCCGGCCGTCGGACGAAGCGGCCACCGCGGGCGTCCATTGGTTGCCCGCGGCGTCGGCCACGCGGATCGGTTCGGCGAATCCCTTGCTCTCTTGGTGCGTGACGAGGATATCGTAGTGGTCGCCGCCGAACGACTGCCAGGCGACCCACACCCGGCCCTCGGAGTCGGTGGTTGCGGCGGGGAAGATATCGGGGCCCGCGCCGTCGCTCAGCCGGCGCGCGTCGAACCAAGTACCATCTTCCCAGCATCGGGCGAAAAGGTCCCAATTGCCGTCCTTCTTCGCCGACCAGAAGACCCACACCCGGCCCATGCCGTCGACGGCCAGTGCCGTGCGATAGACGTCCTCGCCCGGCTCGGTCGCCGGCATCGGGCCGGTCCACTTGCCATCGGCCAACGCAAGCAGCAACACCTGATCGCCGCCGGTCGGCTGGGCCAGCGAATCGAACGACTCGGGCTCCTTCTCCAAGGCCGGGCGGCGGCGGAAGTCGGCGCCGTGGGTAAAGGCGACGTAGGCGACGTACAGCTTGCCGTCGGGGCCACTGGCCGCCGAGGCGAAATCGTCTTCGCTGGGCGCCGAGAGAATCGTTCTCGTATTGGCCATGCGCGAGACCCGGACCAGCCCCTTGTGGAACGGCTTGAACGTGCCGAACTCGACTTCGCCGAGCGTGAAGGAGAAATCACCGCCGGCCGTCTTGAACTCCAACCGCGTATCGGCCGACGTGCCGGTCAGCTCCACCACCAGCGAACCGTCTTTCAGCGGCATCAGTTCGTGACCCCGCTTGCGCTGCTGCGAGTTCCAGGGAATCGCGTGCCGAGTGGACAGTTTCCACGAGTTGCCCTCGACGACGTTTCGCGGATCGGCCTGCCAATGACGCAGCCCGGCAACGCGCCCTTCGGAAACGGTCAACCGGCCGTCCCACGTGGTCTTCACTTTGGCCCCGACCGGACCCTTGCTGCGAAAGTCGACCCGCAGCGTGACCAGTCCTTTAGGCATCGTGGCCGTGGTGGCTTGGCTCAAATCGGGCACCGGCCGCTCCCACTGCGGCGGCTCGTTTCCCTTGGGCCCAAGCGACAAGGCCCAAACCGCCAGCATCGCGCCGGAGAGCCCCA
>JABMRP010000065.1 GCA_013202535.1 Planctomycetota bacterium | reverse complement strand
CGGCTACCCGACGGCAACGCGGTGAATCCGGCCGATTTCACGATTCTCGGCCACGACGCGGGCAACGGCGTCGGCAACCCGGTGACGCTGGATGCCGAAAACGACGGAAACTTCACCGGCGTCATTGCATCGTCCACCGGTTTGATCCAAGGCACGATGTCGGTTCGTCAAGGTGAAGGTTACGCCGCGGTTTCCGGCCTGCAGCTTATGCCGGCCGCGACTGCGGTCCCGGAACCCTCCACCTTTGCCCTGGGCCTCCTCGGCGTGCTGGGGTTTGGGGTCTTCGCTTGGCGGCGTCGCAGGATCGCGTGATGCCCTGAGTAAATCCGAATGCTCACCGCCCCGCTGGTTGCGCAACCGGCGGGGTTTTCTGTTGAGTCAGATCGTCGAGATCCTCCAGCACGGCGGCCTCACGGAGAAGATCCGTCACCGCAAAAGGGAACGGATCGACGCGGCGTGTGGATAATTGCGGCGGGGCGAGGGAAAGTAACCGACACGTTCCGCGTTTCCTGGTAGAATGGAAACGTTCCCATTCACCCCCCGATGAAGAAAGGCAAGGAAAACCGATGCGAAGCTTGGCAACCCTGTTGTTCCTGATCGTAGCCGCGTTCGTCACTGCCGCCGGTGCGGCTGAAAGACCCAATGTGATCGTCATCATGGCCGACGATAAGTAACACTCCAATCCCTCCAGACGTCAGAAATGCCTGGAAATACGGAGACATCAACGCGAATCAGGTGATTCGCAGATTGCCGTCAATCCAGTAGAATTGCGTCGAATTGCGTGCAATTAACTACATATTGCTACACTGGAGTCGATCGTAACACGAATGGCGACCGATCCGCGGCGGGGATAGAGAGCATTGGTCCCTGCGTTGGAAATCGAAAGGGGTCGCCTCAAGGTTCAGCTTCTGACACGTGACCTCGCTTGTAAAGCACGGGCCGGTCCAGAGGCGGTGTCAACATCGTTTCTTCGTCGGCCCTACGTTCCAGAACCATGTGCCAATGACGAGCAGCCGAGAATTCGCACATGGTCGCAATCGTGGACCCAAATGATCGATTGAGTGTATTCACCTTTCACTCCGTGGATGGACACATGCTTTGCCCCACGGATCTCCATGTTGGCATCGGATCGAGCGTGCTCGGGATTACACTGGTACATGTGCAGTGGCTCGGTTGTGCCGCCGATCAGCGGATGTCGATAGTTGCGTCCGTGTCCGCGGGACTCTCCTGATGGAAGTTGTACCACCGACCACCGATTACGGTTACCGTTTGCATGACTACCTCCTGATCCGGCGCCGCCTTCATTTCTGGACGACGACTTCACACCACACGCTTCGCGCGGCGGCGGGATTCAGCAGCAGGATGCCGGAATCACTCGTGGCCTCAATACGGGCTCGACGCTTGCCGGTCGCGTCCAGCGCATAGACGGTGGCCGGCCCGGGGACCTTCAGCCGGAGTCGCGCCTGAACCGGTTCGGCGATCACCGGCAGCCGGCCTTCGGCAGGCAACATCCACGACATGTGCGGCCAGGACCGCTGCTTGGACGTCGGCGGCCAAAAACCTTGCGCCGTGTTCTCCGCCCTGGCTACCGAGGTCAGCAGCACGTGACGCGAACGGCCGATCGGGGCTCCGTCGAGCGACGTGGCCGTCACGGCGGCAAATTCGGTTTGGCTGTCGATGCTCAATCCGTCCAGGTCGATTCGGCCGGCCTTGGCAAGGTAACCAACGGCCGATTTCGTTAGCGGCGTATCGATCGTCCAGAGGCCGTCGCCATAGTCCAAAGACAGTTCGCCCGAGTCGCTGTCAAGACGTTTCGAATCGGAACTCATGCGATCATAACCCGGCAGCCGCAGCTCTTGGGCACTCTCGACGAACTTCGGGTAGAGCCACTCATCCCAGGGACGTTCGGCAAAACGGATGACTCTTGTCTCGCCTTCGTCTTCGTCTTCGACTTCGGCGTCCGCCGACAGGCCGCAGGCCAGTACGACGTCCGCGTCACCGCGATAGGCGTCGGCGATGAAAACGTTTCGCACCTTCGAGGTGAAGGTCAGGAATCGGTAGTTCGTGTACTTCGCGTTGCGGGTGTGTGGCCGTAGCGTGAACGTGTCCTTCGGCGTGTGGACGACGTGGACTTCGTTTTTCGCCGCCGCGACGTCGTGCCGGTGGAACATCAATGCGGCCGCCGGGAATTCGCCCCAACGGGCCGGGTCCGACTGGCTGCGAAACATGGATAGACGCTTTTCCTCGGTCCCGTACGAGAACAACAGGAAGATGTCCCAATCCTGAAGGCAGGAATAAGCGGCGGCCATCAATAACCCTTCACAACGATATTCGTTCGGCCAGGGGAAGTTGAACTCGGCGACCGCCTGCGGCTTGCCGACAACGCTGGTACGTGCAATCACCGACAGAGGATTCCGCACGGTGGGGATATCGACATGGACCAGCGGCTCGTTGGCGAACTTGAAGAACGGCTGTGCATTGCGATGCGGATGGCGCCAATACTGGTTTCGCGACATGAAGTCGTTCATCGAATCGAGTTGCGTGTCGACTACGACGAACTGCTGGTTTGTGCCCGCGATGGGCACTCGGACCCCCAGTTGCTTCAGGTGTGCCCGCATCGTCTCGTAGTAGTGCCGCTGAACCTCGTCGAAGAATCGCAACATGTCGCTCACACGCAGCGGGCTGAGCAACGGGTTTTGGTTCGACTTGCCGTCGGCGGTTGGCCGAAATCGGCCGAGCATCCCGAACGGCAGAGCCACGTTCCCTTGCGCGAGGTTCTCATCCGGAAGCAGCGCACAGCTCCCTTGGTCATTCGTCCATGCTATTGCCAGTTCTTCTCGGCTGCCGTGTCGTGACACCAACCAGCGGTTCCAGCGCCGCTGTAGCTCGTCGCGATAGTACGGCAGCGACAGGTCTGACATGTTGAAAAAGTAGAAGATCGAGTTCTCGTTCGTTATTTCAATCACGGCGATGGCCGGGTCGTCCGTGTACAGCAGGCCCGTGTATGGGTTGCGATGCGTGAGCAGCTTCGTGGCATAATCCTTCTGAAGTTCGATCATCCGCTCGTCGAAGATCGAAGCTCCTTTCATCGACCCTTGCCAGTTATGCGTGAACTCGTCGCCGTGCTTCACACCGTCGGCCGTGAGGAACTGTCGGTAGTCGAGCAGGTCGAGGTAGACGTAGATGCCCCGCTTCTTCAATTCCGAGACGAAATAGTCAACTCGGTCCAGAGCGTCGGCATCGAACTCTTGGCTGGTGCCACGGCGATAGTCGATCAGCGGACCATAGCGACCGTCGAGCGAATGTAGGCGGAGCATATTGACGCCGTACTTGGCCAGCCGTGCCGCGACGACGCGGGCCTGCTCTTTCTGGGGCGCGCAATCGCGGCCGCCCACGTTGGTGCCGAAAAATCGCGCCCGCGTGCCGTCCGCGAAATAGAAATGGCCGTCGGGGCGGACTGTGACGAAGCCGTGTTTCCCCGCCGGAGCATCGAGCAATCCGGTCAGGTCGATGCTGTCCAGGTTGGTATCATCCAGAGGGAACTCGAAGGGGAACCAACTCTCCGTGTCGTGGAAAACGTACTGCACCTTGGCCAGCACGTTGCTCTTGCCGGAGAGCTTCACGTCGTCGAACCAGGCGGTCCCTTTGCTGCGTGTCAGGTTCAGCGAGACGACCACCGTGTCCGCTTCGGCGGGGGCCACTGCCGAGACGGTCAACTTCCGCCAGTCACCTGTACCGGAGACGCGCTCGGTCGCTGTTTCGCTCAACCATTTCGT
>JABMRP010000624.1 GCA_013202535.1 Planctomycetota bacterium | reverse complement strand
TTGAAAGAATGCTGTGGCACACGTTTCTGTCAGTGTCGCCAGGAGTGTATCGAACATGGTAGTGCCAGAACGTCCGCTACTGCGACCCCTGGATGTCTTTCCGGTTGGCCAGCAGGAAGACCTGATGTTCGGGCTGCGCGATCCGGAGGGTCTCGGCAAGACCGTCGTGCTCTCGTATCCGGCGGTCATCCTGGCCACGTTGATGGACGGCAACCGCACGCTGGCCGAAATACAGACGTCGTTTGCCAAGCAGATGGAAATATCCGTGGCGCTGGCCGATATCGAGGAACTCTTGCGACAATTGGAGACGGCCCACTTGCTGGCCGGCGACGATTTCGAGACGTATCGTCGCGAGGAAGTGGCGCAGTTCGTCAATGCCTCGGCGCGGCCGGCCGCGCACGTCGGCCAGGCGTATGCCGACGATCCGGACCAGTTGCGAGCCGACATGGCGGCGATGTTTGCCGACCCCAACGGGCCCGGGGCCATCGGTGGGGGAGCAAACGGCAGTCCGGACATAGCGAGGGAAAGCAACGGCCGGCCGTTGTGCGGCGTGGTGGCTCCGCACATCGATTTCGAGCGGGGAGGTCCCGTGTTCGCCTGGGCCTACGACAAGGTCCTCCGGGAGTGCGACGCCGACCTGTTCGTCGTTTTCGGCACGGCCCACAACCCGATGCACAATCTCTTCTGTGCCACGCGCAAGGACTTCGAAACCCCTCTGGGTACGGTTCGCACGGATCGCCGTTTCATCGACCGTCTGGCCGAGGAGTTGGCCTCCAGTGTCGCCGGACGGCAAATCGATCTGTTTGAAGACGAGATCGTCCATCGGTACGAGCATTCGATCGAATTCCAGACAACGTTCTTGCAGTTCATCCTCGGCGATCAGCGAGAGTTCCGCATTGCACCCATCCTGGTCGGTTCGTTCCACGAGTTCATTTCCCGGCAGTCGCAACCCGACGACTCGCCGGAAGTGCAGGCGTTTCTCGCGGCCATGCAAGCGGCCGTGGCCGATCATCCGGGAAAGGTCTGCTTCGTGAGCGGGGCCGACCTGGCGCACATCGGGCGCCGTTTCGGCGACGAATGGGCCGTCGATCCCGAGCGATTGCGGACACAGGCCGACGACGACCACAAGCTGCTCGACACGGTCTGCCGTGGCGATGCGGCCGCGTTCTTCGAGCACGTGGCCGGGCAATCGGACCGCAGCCGGATTTGCGGTCTTCCGCCCACCTACACGATGCTTCGGGTCATGCAGACCGGCGGTGGAGAGTTGTTGAAGTACTCGCAGGCCGTCGAGCCGGACGAATCGGCGTGCGTCTCGTTCGCCGGCTTGGCGTTTTACGGGAAGTAGTTCCAGCGCGGGGGAGATTCCTTTGGCTACGACGGAAAAAATCTACGTGATCGGCATCGGCGAAGACGGTCTGGCCGGCTTGACCGACGCCGCTCGAGAGCGAATCCGCAGCGCCGAATTGATGGTCGGCCAGCAACACGCCCTGGCCCTGGTGGCCGACATGCCGGGCGAGCGCCTGGTGGTGGGAAACAATCTGGCCGAAGCGGTAGCCCGATTGCGGAAGGCCGACGGGAAACGCATCGTCGTGGTGGCTTCCGGCGATCCGCTCTTCTACGGTGTCGCTCGGTTCCTCTGCGACAAATTGGGCAAAGAACGGTTCGAGATCATTCCCCATGTCAGCAGCATGCAACTGGCATTTGCGCGGGTCAAGGAGAGTTGGGAGGAAGCGTTCCTGACCAATTTGGCCAACCACGATCTGCGTAGTGTGCTGGCACAGATTCGTAGCGCGGAGAAAGTCGGATTGTTCACCAGCGACGCTTCTCCCCCCTCGGAGGTCGCCCGGATATTGTGCGAACATCGCATCGACTACTTCCGTGCGTACGTCTGCGAAAACTTGGGCGCCCCCGACGAACGGGTCACGCACGCCGAACTGAACGAACTGGCCGATCAGGAGTTTTCGCCGCTGAACGTGATGATCCTGGTTCGCAAGCCGAACGTTCCGGACCGCGCCGACGACGCAATCGGGCGGCGCCTTTTCGGCAACCCGGATGAAGCCTTTCTGCAGTCCCGGCCGAAACGCGGCCTGTTGACTCCGGCGGAGATTCGCTCGATGGCCTTGGCCGAATTGGACATCGGCCCCGCGAGCGTGGCGTGGGATATCGGCGCCGGCAGCGGCTCGCTTGCCATCGAGGCGGCCCAGATTGCGACCGGGGGAACCGTCTTCGCGATCGAGATGGATCCGGAAGATCACCAACTCATCATCGAAAACGCGAAACGATTTGGCATTTCAAATCTCGTGCCCATTCTGGGCCAGGCTCCGGAAGCGTGGAGCGATCTGCCCGATCCCGACTGCGTCTTCGTGGGCGGCAGCGGCCGGGGGATCAGCCGGCTGGTGGAATCGGCTTACGGGCGTCTGCGCGTCGGCGGTCGCCTGGCGGCCACCATGGGGAGCATCGAGAATCTGGCCGAAACGCACGACCTGCTCCGGAAACACTGCTCGGAGGTCCGTGTCTGGATGGTCAATCTGGCCCGGGGGAATTGTCAACTCGAACAGATTCGTTTCGAGTCGCTCAACCCGACGTTCCTCGTTTCGGTTGTCAAAGTATAGCGCCTTCGGGTCACGATAAGGAACTCCGCGAAATGGGCGAAACCCAGCTTGACGTGATTGCCGTCGGCGCGCATCCCGACGACGTGGAAATCGGCTGTGGTGGAACGCTGGCCAAGCTCGTCGAGCAGGGGTATCGCGTGGGGATCGTCGACCTGACCGACGGGGAGCCGACGCCCGGCTCGACGGGTCCCGACCAGCGATTGGCCGAAGCCCGGCAGGCGGCCGAAGTGTTGGGGGTGGCAACGCGGGTGACGCTTGATTTGCCCAACCGCCGGCTGTTCGACACATTCGAGGCGCGCGTCGCCTTGGCTTCGGAGTTTCGCAAGTGTCACCCCCGACTGGTGCTCGGTCTGGGAGGCAGCACGCCGATGGCGTCACCCGACCATTACCAGGCCGGCCTGATCACCGAAGCGGCCGTCTTCTATTCGAGGCTGTCCAAGTGGGAAGAGTATTTCGCAGAATTGGAACCCTACGTGGTGCCGGCCTATCTGCACTATTTCCTGGCCTACCGCTCACTCGCTCCCGTCTCCTCCGGCGGTCTGGTCGTCGATATCGGCACGGCATTGGAAAAAAAGGTGGCCGCGGTCACCTGTTACCAGAGCCAGTTTCCACCCGAGAAGGCCCATTTCTTCGACCGCATCCGCGCGTTCGCCCAACAACAAGGCACAACCGCCGGATTCGCCGCCGGCGAAGTGCTCGCCAACCCGGCAACCTGGGGCACCGACGATCTCATGGGCATGCTCTCCGGGCGGCAAAAGTAGCAGGCACACTCCGTGTGCCGTAGCCTGGGAGGAATGGGGTTGTCACTCGTGCCATGCCAATCGTTCGGCGGCAGGGCAGGGGGGCTACCCCGGGCGATACCGACGCAACTCATCGAGCACCTTCGCGATATCCGCAGCCAACGGAGCTTCGATTTCCACCGGATCGCCCGATCGGGGATGCTTAAAACGCAAACGCCGGGCGTGTAACGCCTGGCGAGACAGCAGTACGTGATCGTCATCCGGGGAAAAAGGGGACAGGTCCAATTTGCCGGAACGGCCCGGAGGGTGCTTCGCACAAAT
>JABMRP010000064.1 GCA_013202535.1 Planctomycetota bacterium | reverse complement strand
CCCAGTCCGCGCGGCCGCGGGTGTAGGCGTCGACCATGGCCCCCAGCGCGTCGGCCGCCGCGATCACCGCTTCGAGACGCCCGGCGATGGCCCGGCGACGCAGCGGCAAGGTGCGGCTGATCAATCTCGCCCGGGGCGGGGGCATTCGGGCAACGAAAATCTCCTCCAGGTGCGTGTCGTACGATCCGACGTGCGGCAAGTCGGCGGGCAGGGGCAGCGGGGTGTCCGGCGGCAGGGAGAGCACCTCGGCCAGTTCGTGCTGCGCCGAGACAATCGCCAATTCCTCTTCGCCAACGCCGACCGCGGCGGCCGACATGGCCGTTCGCCACAAGGTGATGTCTTCGCTGCGCACCTCGAAACGTCCCAGCCACTCGTGTTCGATCCGGCGGAAACGATGCCGGCCCAGCGCTTCGGCCAGATGCCAATAGGCATGGGTCGCGGCGAGTTGACGCCGGCGATCTCCCGCCATGCCGAGCATCTGCTCCAACGGCAACGGTTCGCCCGGCAGTTGGCCCATGGCGGGAAGGGCAAATACCTCGGCGACGACGCCGGCGGGCGTGGGTTTGCCTCGCGTGGGTTTGCCTTGTGTCGGGCGAGCCGGGGCATCGGCCGCCTGGCCCTGGAGCACGGAAACCGTGGGATCCCCGGAGGGGTCTGCGATGGGCGCCGGCGGTCCTTCGAACTGTGCGGGCGGGTGGTCCGACGGGGCGGGTATCGTGGATAGCGCGCCGGCGCCGACTGCCTGCGACGGTCGTGGCCCCACGGGCTGGGGACTGCTGGGATCGGCAAGCTGTCCGAAGAGAATTCCGCTGGCGAGAATCAGAGGCCATTGCATGGATAACACCTCCCAACGAGGGGCAATGTGGCTTGGTTCGGGTAGGTTCTCCCAATAAACTGACAGGTCGAGGGGTTGCCGTCAATCGGTCCGTGTGTGCAAAATGGCGGCTTGGGGTTGCCCAGGGGCACCGGAATCCCCCCGATTGGCAGTCTTCCTACGAATGAGCTAGGATTGAAAATCGAGAAGTTGCCCTCCAAGAGAAGGGACTTCTCCGGCGAATAGACAACAGATGCATGGTTTCAAGTAACGTGTTTCGGGTTCTTTGGACGGAGTTTCGGTGATTAAGAAAAGGCGAATCTTGCTGGGTAGCGTGATTTCGGTGTCGGTCGTGGCGGTTTCGCTGCTTGCGGCCGCCCGGATTCTCGACCCGCCGCTCCCCGATCCGGCGTTGGCCGACCGGGACGGACTCTTTCGCTGGCTGCTGACCCGGGAATTGGCCGAGGAGCCCCACGACGTGCAGTTGACGCTGGTGCGGCGTTTGGAGACGGAGTTGCACCTGGGGGTCGACTGGGTGTCGACCTCCGAACAACTTTCGCCGCAAGGCCGCGATCTGCTCTGGCGCAATTTCGAGACGCTGTTGAAGCCTTGGTTCGTGGACAAGGTCGACCGGTATTTCGCGCTGGCCAAGGAAGAGCGGTCAGCCTATCTCGACTACAGTCTCCAGACCACCACGCTATGCCGGCAACTCCACCAAGTTTGCCATGCCGGCGATCAGACCGGCGACGCCCGGAGCGGGGAGAGCGGCCTCCGTTTTGTCTCGACCCTGCTGGATCGAGTCGACCGCTGGAAGTCGTCCGCCAAACCGGCCATGCGAGAGCGCATGAGCCGATTCGTCCGCGATGCCCAAGTGCGATGGATGTCGACCCACGACTTGACCGGCGAAACGCTTCAGACACGCCGCGAATTGATCGGGGACGTGGACGAGGAGTCCGCCGAGGATCTCGATTGGTGGCAAACGGTCGATGAACTCAACGGCCCGGGGCGCGAACAGTTTCGCGACAACCTCGTGGCGCTGATCGAACCGTGGTTTCTGGACAAGATGGAAGGCTATTACGCCTTGGAAGCCCACCAGCGGATGCCCTATCTCGACGCGATGCTCGAACTCGTCGAGCGATATCGGGGGCAGAACGCCGCAGGGCGATCCCCCACGGCCGGCTCGGGAGATTCCGAAGCCCTGCTACAGACGCTTTTGGCGCGAATCTCGCAGTGGAAGGCCAGCGCCGACGCAGCGCAGCGGCAGCGGATCAACCGCTTTCTTCTGGATCTCTTTCTCCGTAAAACGGCTCGCCAAAGCCGTTCATGACCGCGCCGCCCTCGCAGGGCCAACGGTACAAGGTCCGATGACTTGAGGGGCTAGCGAGGCTTGTTCGGCGGCGGATCGTCCAGATCGTCGCGATCTCTCGGATGCCACAGTGGCAGACCGGCACCGACCCGTTCCGCCATGGTGGCCAATTTCTCCTTCGTACCGGGCATCGATGCGGTGGCGTCGAATTGATCGCCGCAAACCTCGGGGGGTTCGTAGTCCCACATCCCCATTTTGATCGCTTCCAACACAGACTTAGGCAACGCCTTGCTCCTTCCCTTTGCTGCTCGCAGCCGCCGACGATGGGCGGAAATGAACGAGGGGGCGATCGTAACCCTTTACGCTGATGTGACACCCCTCCTGCCTCCCCGGGTCACGCCCTTAATCTTGAGTATTCCGATTTTTCCCGCCGTGTCAAGTATTTTCAGAAAACTGTTGCCGAGAAAATGAGCTAATCTTCTCTTGAAAGGCGATTTCCCCCTTCCCGGGGATGGGACTTGATTTCTCCGACGGAATCCTCTCTGCTTAATAGTTTCCCCCCGTACAATCCCACCTGACCAAGAGGCAGAGACCAGTAGGATGCACCACCCCAGTCCATCGCCCACCTCCGATAAACCCTTGTTGGCGGCCATTGTCGGCATTCTCATCCTTTACGGCCTGGCGGCGGGTACGGGCCTGTTGGACCGGCTGGCCGACACGGGCGGCCACCACGATGCGACCCCGGTGGCTACGGACGACGGAACCGACGGCCATCCCCCGGGTAAGAGCGGCAAGAATCACGAACCGCTCGGCCAAGACACGCACTCCGGTGGAGACGACGCGAGGCCCGAAACGGCTCCTCACGAAACCGCCTCACACGAGGGAACCGACGCCGGACACGACAAACTGGCCGCCCATCCGCCCTACTGGATGGTCACGCCGTTTGTGCTTCTGCTGGCGGCCATTGCCGTGCTGCCCTTGATTGGGGCCACCGAGCATTGGTGGGAGAGCAACCGAAACCGCTTCCTTGTCGCCTCCGGCTT
>JABMRP010000623.1 GCA_013202535.1 Planctomycetota bacterium | reverse complement strand
GGCCGTACATCTCAGGGCCCTCCCGTCGGAGGGGTAAGCCGGGGCGCAAGAACGAGCAAAAGGAAACAAAGGGGACAGACGCCGCCGCCAAGCAAGAGCGACAAAGGCGGACGCCGTGGAAAGCCGACACCGGCAAAGGGCGAGATAGTCTGGTCCGACACCGAGTCGCTAACCGCCCGGGCGATGGTCCTGGCGGGCGACCGATTGGTCGTGGCCGGGCCGGTCGACTTGGGTGAGAAAACAGAGGGTATACTCAGCTTCAAAAACGAGCCCGAAGCACTGGCCGCGTTTCAGGGGGAGAACGACATCTGCCTGCGCGTCATCTCCACCGCCGATGGCAAGACGATCTCCGAGTGCAAACTCGACGCCCTGCCCGTCTTCGACGGCATGTCGGCCGCCGCCGGAAAGTTGTACCTCAGCCTGAAAGACGGATCGGTCGCCTGCTTTGGAAAGTAGGGGGACGAAAGGGGGACAGGCGCGATTGTTCACGCCTTACCGCAAACCGGTCGTCGGATAGAAAGGGATCGACGACGGGTGGCTTGGCTGGGGGAGGACGACTGGCGGGCTGGAATCGATCGGCGGCAGCGGTTGGATGTCGCCCGACCGGGGCGGTTCGCGCTGCGGTTCTTGCCAAGGGGGCGTTTCCGGCGCATCCCACGTCGCGGGCGGATTCTTCTCCATCAAGGACGGCCGGGCCGTGTCATCGCGCCGAATGGGAGCCAACGGTGCCGCGGCGCTGAGATCGCTGAGGCTTACCGGGCGAAGCGACGACGGAGATGCTTGGTGCGTGGCGACCGTGTCTTCCGCCGGCAATGCCGGAAGGGGCGCTGGCGCCGTTTCCTCGGCCGGTAGGGGCTCGGCAACGGCTTCGGTTTCCATCGGCACTTCCGGTTCGGCGGCCGCCACCGATTCGGACGGTACGATCGGTTCGGCGAGCGGCTCTTCAAATCGTTCGGCAACCGCCTCCTCGACCGCGTCGCTCGTTTCGACAACCACCGGCTGGGGAGTCTCTATCGTTTGGGGTGGAGACGCCGATGGTTGCGAAACTTCGGACGCCGGCGCCGAACCGGACCAGGGTAGTTCGAGCTGGATCCCGCCGGCCGTCTGCCGCACCGACGGGTATCGGGACACAAGATACCCGATGCCCAGCACGGTCACGGCCAGGGCAAGGATCGTCGAGGTGAACTTGGGCATAATTCCGAACCTTCTCCGCTGGATGCGTCCCCATCGACGACCGACAAACCATACACCACAAAGGAGCCCGGTCAAGCCGCCGACCCCGGCACAACCGGCATGGGCCAAGAATTAACGCCCGCCGAGGCGCTGTGGATTCGGTCGGGAAAACTTTGTTGATTTCAGCGCCTCGCATTCCGATACAACTCGCGCCTTTTCCGTGTTTCCGGCACGAGCTCACTTCTCGGAAAAACCGAAAACACTCGCTTCCCCTTCGAGACAAACCACCGCGCCGACCGGGAACCGGCAGAAGTCGAACCCCGGGTCTTTCCGATGTCGGGTAACAGCCTGTTGAAAAAGGGGACTGGCTCCGAGCGGGAATCCCATGGCAAAGCGTGCGAGATGTAACGAATGTCGTGAAAGGCCGGATGATCCGCCCGTCGGCACGACCGGGCCGGTGCGACGGTTGCTTCGTTCGTCCCACGGCATCGTGTTGGCCCTGGCCGTGACGGGCGTCGGCATGATGTCGGCCGGCGGATGCGCGCGGAACTTGGGAAAGGCGATCGCCAGCGCCCCCAACCGCCTGAATCTGTTGGCCAGCGACGCCAATCCCCTGCCACCCGCCGTTTGCCTTGCCGGAGTCGACTGCCAGTTTCCCGTGCGGGTCGGTCCGCCGGAAGCCACGCTCTCGGTTGCCGTGCTCGATCCGCCGCTGGAGATCGGGCCGCCTCGGGGGACGATTCTCGTGTCGCACGGATTCTACGGGCAGAGCCTGGCCATGATGGGTACCGCCCGGCGACTGGCGGAGGCCGGGTATCGGGCCGTGCTG
>JABMRP010000622.1 GCA_013202535.1 Planctomycetota bacterium | reverse complement strand
TCGGTCATCAGCCGGGCTTCGTAAAGCGAGTGCGTCAGCGGCTTCTGGCAGTAGACGTGTTTGCCCAACTTCATCGCCATGATCTACGCCGCGGCGTGCGTGTGGTCGGGCGTGCTCACGGTCACCGCGTCGATATCCTTCTGCCGATCGAGCATGACGCGGAAATCTTGGTACTTCTTGGCCTGGGGAAACTGACCGAACGTCTTCGCGGCGCGGCTTTCGTCGACGTCGCACAACGCCACGATGTTGCACCCCTCGGCGGCCGAATCGCGCACCTCGCCCGCTCCCTTGCCACCCGCCCCAACACTGGCCACGTGCAGCCGATCGGCGGCGCCCCACGCCCGGCGGGGAATATACGAAATCGAAAACGCCGACACGGCCGCCGTGCCGACAAATACCCGCCGGGTGATTCTTGATTTGGTCATCATGGTTCCTTTCCGTGCGAAACGAGAAACGGCCCGATGGCGCGATTGTATCGCACATCGGGCCGTGCCGCAAACTTTGCCGGAAATTGCTTAGGCCAACGTCGCGGGGCAGGTGCCCGGCCATCTGCCAGACACCTGCCCCTTTGCGTGCGACGGCCCAAGCTACTTGCGTGCCAGCGCGGCGGCCAGTTTGGCCAGTTGGATGAACTCGGTCCGATATCCGCCGGAGTCGTCGCCGCGGCCGGATTGGGCCAGCTCGACGATGGTCTCGAAGTCGGCGTCACCCTGATACCGGGAGTCGCGGAGCAACATGCCGAAACCGGCCACCGAAGCGGCGAATCGGAAATCGCCCGACGCCTCGGCCAGCGCCAGGCCCGGGTCCGACACGGCCAGCACCAACTCGCTGCTGGTGTCGGCCGCCGGCAACTTGTAGCGAAGTTTCACGGTGAGGATTTCGTCACCCACCGATGCCGCGCTGGGGGTGGACGGTTGTTGGTACTTCAGCGGGTCGACGTCCGGCAAATCGCCTTCCTTGCCCGCGGGCACCAACTCGTACAGGGCGGTCACCGTGTGCCCGGCTCCGATCTCGCCGGCGTCTTTGGTGTCGTCCTTGAAATCCTCGTTGCGGAGCAAGCGGTTCTCGTATCCGATCAACCGATAGGCGCCGACGAGGGCCGGGTTAAACTCGACCTGGATCTTCACGTCCTTGGCGATCGTGACCAGGGTGCCGCCCATCTCCTCGACGAGCACTTTGCGCGCTTCGGTGATCGAGTCGATGTAGGCATAGTTGCCGTTGCCCCGGTCGGCCAGTTCCTCCATCGTGGCGTCCTTGAGATTCCCCCGGCCGAATCCCAGCACGGTGAGGAAGATGCCGCTGGTGGCCTTTTCTTCGATCAGCCGGGTCAGTCCGCCGCGGTGGGTCACGCCGACGTTGAAATCGCCGTCGGTGCAGAGGATCACGCGGTTGATGCCACGGGGGTCGAAATGTTCCCGGGCAATGGCGTAGGCCAGTTCGATACCTTCGCCGCCGTTGGTCGAACCGCCGGCTTGCAGACGATCCAGCGCGGCGAGAATGGTTGCCTTGTCGTCACAGGCGGTCGACGGCAGCACCAGCCCCGAGCGGCCCGCGTAGACGACGATCCCCACGCGATCCGCCGGGCCGAGATGCGTCACGAGCATACTCATGGCCGATTGCAGCAACGGCAGCTTGTTCTGGTCGCCCATCGATCCAGAGACGTCGAGCAGAAAGACCAGATTGGCCGGGCCTCGCTCTTCTTGGGGGATCTCCCTGCCTTTGAGCCCGATCTGGGCAATTCGGTGCTCGGCGTTCCAGGGGCAGGCACCCACCTCGACGTGGGTGGCAAACGGCACGTCGCCTTCCGGCGGTGCGTAGTCGTAGCTGAAGTAGTTTACGAGTTCCTCGATCCGCACCGCGTCGGCCGGCGGCAGCGAGCCGCTGGTCAGGTACCGTCGCACATTGGAGTACGAGGCCGTGTCGACGTCGATGGAGAAGGTCGAAAGAGGATTCTGCCGGGCCAACTGAAACGGATTCTCGGCGATACGGTCGTACTGCTCGGTGTTGAACTCGCCGTCGGGCGATATGTTCTCTTGGGCCATCGCCCCCGGCGCCTTGCCCCGGTCGCCTATCCCGGTCTTAGCCATATGGCCGTCGCCGCCACCGCCACCACAGCCGAGCGACGTGATACTCATGGCCGATAGTACGGCTATCAGATATCTCATTGCGCACTTCCTCCGTGGAAAATGGGTGGTAAGGAACTGTCAGACGTGCTCGCCGTGCAATAGCCGTCTCGCCGCAACGAGATCGCTACGGTACGCGGGCGGAAGCCGGAGAGGAGAGGAGCTTCCCAGTGTTCCGAGGAGAGCCGGTGTTTGTGCTGTCCATTCACTGAGACACCGCCGGGACGCGGTTTATTCCCGCCATTTCCGTGCCTCCGGCGTGAAAGATCGAAAGGCACGTTTCTTTCCGAAGCTTCTTGCGTGGATTGGCCGACGGCGCAATAATGGCGCCGCTGCCGGCCGGTGAGCGTGTTTCTCCGTGGAGAACTATGATGAAGTGCCCCGTCTGTTCGGTCCCGTTGGAGCGAGTTGCTTACGAGGGAATGTCCGTGCAACGGTGCGGGCAGTGCCACGGCGTGCTGGCCGGTCGTCAGCGCGTGGAGGCCATCAAGCGAACCCGTGGGAAGCCTCCCAAGGAACTGATGGACGAGGCCACCCGATTCGCTTCCCGGCGATAGCAGTGGAGGCGACGAGGTGGTGTGGACTTTGCTCTGGGATTTTCCCTGGTAGCTCTTTCGACGAGGTTTCCTGACAAAACAAAAGAAGGATCGACTCATGTCCGAAGAAACGGCCGGCGGCGACCGGCTTCTGGAAAAGATGACCGGTTTCATGGCGCCCTGCGTGTTTGCGGCGGCCGCGGAACTCGATGTATTCACGCTACTGGCTTCCGAGCCCTTGACCGCCGATCAGGTGGCCGAGAAGCTATGCACCGACGCCCGGGCAACGCCCATGCTGTTGGACGCCCTGGTCGCGCTGGAACTGCTCGAAAAAAACGGCCGGCACTACGCGGTGCCGCCCGAGTCGATCCCCTGGCTCTCCGCGCGGAGCCCCACGAGCATCCTGCCGATGGTCTTCCACCGGATGAATATCCTCCGCGGTTGGGTCCAATTGGCGTGGATTACCAAGGCGGGAATCCCCGGGCCGAAGGTCGCCAGCATTCGCGGTCCCGCGGCCGATCGGGAGGCGTTCGTCGCGGCCATGCACACGGTTTCCGTTTCCGTGGCCGACGACCTGATTGCCCGGCTCGGGCCGCTGGAGTTTACGCACCTATTGGACGTGGGCGGCGCGTCGGGGACCTGGACGATGGCGTTCTTGCGAACCATGCCGACGGCTCGGGCGACGCTGTTCGACTTGCCCGACGCGGTGAAGCAGGCGCAGGAGCGGCTCGCCGGCGGCGAATTTGCCGACCGCGTCGAACTGGCCGCCGGAGATTTCTACCGCGATGAGCTACCCCGAGGAGCCGATCTCGCCTGGGTCAGCGCCATCGTGCATCAACACGACCGGACGGCCAACCGCGAGCTTTTCGCCAAAGTGTATCGGGCCCTGGTGCCGGGTGGGCGGATCGCCATCCGCGACGTCGTCATGGCACCCTGCGGTACCAAGCCGGTCGACGGCGCCCTGTTTGCCATCAACATGTTGGTCAACACGCCGTCGGGCACCACTTTTACGCTGGACGAACTGGCCGAGGATCTCCAGTCGGCCGGCTTCGAGCAGGCGGCACTGGCCGTCGAGTCGGAGGGCATGCACTCCGTCGTCGTGGCCGGAAAACCGGGATAGTGCACCACCGGGACCGGCGGGCCAAGGGCACTGGAACCCTACCAGGCCCGATGATGCGGTTGCACGATCAAGGGCTGTTCCCGATCTCCAAGTTCAAGTTCGACAACCAAATGCGGCAAACCTGAACGCCGGGGGTAGCCTTCCCCCGCATAAGTATAGCACAAAATCAGTAGCGAAGACGCGATTTTGGCAGATCTGCGGGGGGGTGCGCCCGGGCGTGACGCCCTTGCTTCCGGCGGGTAATACCGTATGTTGTGAATTGCCAGGCGGCCAGCAGCCCGTTGAAAAACACATAATCATAACCCGAAGCGTAAGCGAGGGACTGGAATTGCGAGGAATTTGACCTCTAATCTTCCTCGCTCACGCTTCGGGTTACTATTTCAACGGGCGGTTAACCGCTTGTCGGACTCGTACCCGACCGAGACAATCCATGAATATGACCGACTACATTCAGGTAATCACCACAACGGAAACGGCCGACGATGCCGAGGCGATTGCCCGGGCGCTGGTCGAGCAGCGGTTGGCGGCTTGCGTACAGGTATCCGGCCCGATCCAGAGCACGTATCGGTGGAAGGGCGCGATCGAGACGAGCCCGGAATGGCAATGCACGGCCAAGAGCCGGGGTGATCGCTATGCGGAGATCGAAGCGGTGATCCGCCGGTTGCATCCGTACGACGAGCCGGAGATTCTCGCCGTCGCGATCGTTGCCGGCAGCCCCAGCTACCTGCAATGGCTCGACGATCAGTTGCGCGATACAACGTGAGGGGAGGGGCTTACGTCTGGGGACTCTCGTCGGCCGGCTTTTCCTCGGGGGGATCCGCCGGCTTTTCGCTCGGCTCATCCGCGGCCGGTTTCTCTGGGTCATCCCCGGGCTTGACGAACTTCAGCCCGGCGGCCACCGCGTAGGCATGGTTCTCATAGTCGTCCAGAGATCTTCGGGGAGTCCACAACTCGACGGTATACTCCCGTCCTCCTTGGACGGTGACGACGAAGAGCCGGTCGAGGATTCGATCGTTGTAGTTGACGCGGGATTTGTACTGAATCCCGTAAAACGTACCTATGATCACCGACTGGACCGGGCTGGCGTCCTTGCGTTTCTTGTCGGCCTTGACGGCCTTGGCCATTTCGTCGCGGAACTGCTCCAAATTATCTTTGCCGACGTCGGTGACTTCTCCCGCGTAGTCGGCACCCTTGACGTAGATTCTGGGAACGTCGGCTCCGGCTTCCTTGAACCAAGCCAGCGCCTTGTCACTTCGCGAGGGAGGAACGTCCCAGTCGCTCGGCGGCGCGATCTCGACACGTCCCTCGTCCAACGCCCGACCGAGCGGAGTTCCCAAGGACGCCAGTTTCTCGACGTCGACTTCGAGCACTGCGGGCTGGTTGGGCCCTTCCTCGCCGCCGCCGGTCTCGTCGTCTCCTCCGCCACCACAACCTGCTACGAGACCCAGCAGAACGACCGGCAGTAACATGCGCCCCATCCAGAACCGTTTCATGATCGATGCCTCGGTTAGGGTTGACGTACGGTGTGGAGAAAATAGGAGAAACTCCCGCGATATGATACTCCCCCACCGAAGCGTCGCGCGACAGGCCGATGGGAGCATCGCAGGAAGAAGGAGACTACTCCTCGATGACTTCCTTGACCAACTGGACAAAATGGGGCGTCTTCTGCGAGGCCGTTAGCTCTTTGGCCTTCTTGTCGGCCTCTTTGCGCTGGGCGTGCTCGAAAATGGCAACGCGTCTGAGCGACTGACTGAACACCCCCCAGAAAGCTTTCAGCCGCACCTCGGTGGGTGTCTTGGCTCGGCTTTTCCGAGGGGCCGCCTTCTTCTTCTTGACCGTCTTCTTCTTGGTCTTGGCTTCCTTGGTTTCCTTGGTTTCTGCCCGCTCGGCGGCCTCGGCTTCCGAGCGCAACTCCTTGCGGTTTAAGATTTTGCGAGCCATCTTATGCTTTCGTAGGGGGGCGATGGAGGGCACGGCCGACGCGCACTCCCAATGTGAGACCATGCCACGCCGATAACGCCGCCACGCCCATCGCACGGCGACGCGAGAACCTGGATTCTAGCCGATCCGTCGTAATTAGACCAGCCGTTACCGTGACGTACCCCCCGATCGAATGATAGGGCGACGCTGGCCGTTTAGCCCGGGCACTCATGCCCGGCGTTAAGAGGGAGTCTGCGGTGTTTGGGTGAAGTATAAGGAGCCAGCTCGTCATGGGCGGCCAACCAGGCTCGCTTTTGAACGGTCGAATTGCCAGAAAACGGGCAAAAAGAGTTGAAACCGATGCCCAAAATCGCTAGGTTCGATAGTGGATAGAG
>JABMRP010000621.1 GCA_013202535.1 Planctomycetota bacterium | reverse complement strand
GGGCACCGGTAAGCTGATCTCTCGTGATGACGCCTTCCGCGACCAGTCGCTCACCCGCGCGGGCCGTCTCGGTCATGCGCAAGCGGTCGAGCGGACTCGCCGCGTCGATCATGTCGTCGTTTTCCTTGCAGTAGTCGCGGAGCTCCTCGTCGGTGTCAGCATACCGATCGGGCGGAGGCGGAGCTTCGGGCTCCTTGGGCTCTACCGGCGGCTGACTATCAGGTACGATCTCAACGTCTGCCATAATGTGACTCCTAGCCCCCGGCCATACTTTCCGTCAAGCCCGGTGGGGCATTCATTTGCAAGCCCGGCACCGGCTGGTCGATCGGTAGTTGTGGAGCGACCCGGTCCCCGGCGAACTGCTGGGGCGCTCCCTGTTTCTGGATGAACTCTTGCATGGCCTGTTTTGTCAGCATTTGCAGGCGCAACGTGCGAACCGCCATGAGTTTGATGATCTCGCTCTCGTAGCGCACGAAGTTCGGGACGATGCGTTGGCGGGTCTGATCTTCGATCCCGGCGCGGCTGAGGATTTTTTCCATAAACATCTGGAGTTCCTCAAGCATGGTCTCGTGCCGTTCCCAGAGGTTGGGCGGTTCGTAGCCGCCCCGGAGCATGATCTCGTTGCGGCGTCGCTGGGTTTCCCGGGCATCGCGAGTCTTGTCGAGCCCATAGCGGGCCTCGTTCTGTAGGCCCAGGACCTCGAAGACGACCCGTTCGTGGCGTGGGTCTTCGGGCCGGAGGAAGCCCTGCGAGGCGAGCGCGGCGACGTTCTCCATCCGGGCGGCCGGCGAATGGCTCAGGCCGGCGGTCTCGACGATGACGTCGAAGTAGTTGGTGCCCGGCCCGGTGGCCTGACCCGTGAGCATCGAGCCGGTGAAGCGTCTCACCCGGCCCTCGTCCTCCTGGCCCATGACCCGGATCAGCCGCTCCTCGGTCACGTACTGGGAGATTGTCTGGAGCATCAGTCGCCCGATGTCGGCGAAGAACTCCCGTCGGGCCTCGGCGAACACGCCCAGCCGCTCGTCGTCGGCCTCCCGGAGCGCGAGGATGGCCCGGCCGCTGCGCACGTTCGGCGGGTTCTTGGCCTGGGACACGTCCCGCAGTCCGATCAGATCCTGGGCGAACCGCACCGATTGGGCGAGCTGGGTGTTCACCTGGTCGGGCATGGCCGAGCCGGATTCGAGTTCCGGCTTGGTGCCGCGGTAGAACCGGATGCCACCGGGTCGGTTGGTCCACTCGTTCAGGTCGACGATGGATCCGGCCGCGGCCATCCAGACCGGATTGGCGACCAGTTCCCGATTCTCAGCCTGTTGTGAGATATTCCTGTTAATATCGGCCTGGAGCGGCAGAACGTCGGTGACGGGCGTATGGCCGCGCGGGTTCCCGCTGACCTCGGAGAACTTGACCTGGACGATTGGGATGCGTTTGTGCTGGTAGGGGATCTCGCCCTTCTGGATGATCTTGTCTCCGACCTGGACGGCGTGGAACCCTTTGGTCAGGTCGTTCATCCCGGGGTTTGGCCGCGCCCACAGGACGTACACGCGGACGATCTCGGGGTCGTCGGTCAGCGCTCGCTGGCCGAAGGTGGACGTATCGGCACTCCGCCAGATCCGGCCGGTGAGCTTGTCCTTCTGGCCGGCGGCGATGGCCTCCATGTCCACGTCGTAGCGGGCCTGGACGTAGGGGATCGAGCGGTCATAGATTTCGAGCACCCAGTCGGCTTCGTCGAACGGCAGCCCCGGCGGCCCCCAGAAGATGTTGAAGTACGGGACATCGACAACCGCCACGTCGCCCCGCTGGATGCCCTTGCGGACCTGCCGCTGGACATTGGCGGGCAGCATGGCCATCTCGGCGTCCTGGACCGGGATGTCGCCCCCGGCCCCCGGATCCCATAAAACCTTGCAGTAGGACTCGCCGGTGAGGATGGCCCACTTGTCGAGCGGTGCGACGACTCGCTGGTTGAACTTCAGCATCTCCTGGTAGTTACGGAGGATGCCGCGGCTCATTTCGGCGGTATCGTGGTCTTCGAGGTCATCGGTGGCGGGTCGGACGTTGAATCTGATCTTGTCGAGCCCGATCTTGGCGACCCAGCCATCGACCAGGGGCGCGAGGATATTGGCCATCAGGCGAACGCGGCGCCACGGGTTGGGCTTGAGCCGCAGTTGCTTGGCCGCCTTGGACCACATGAGCATCTGGTGGCCGCGGTACCAGGCGATATTCACATCCGCCTGCCGCTCGGCTTCCCAGTTCTCGCGTTCCTTGAGATGGGCCGCTTCGTTGATGAAGTCGGCGATAGCGCTGTCCAGGCTCCACTTGACCTTGGAGAAGCGCTGAGCGGTACGACCCGGTGCTATGCGGTTATCGGCCATCCGTGGCTACTCCGGCATCGAGATGCCCGGCATCCCTTCTTCGAGGTCCATGGTCATTTTACGAAACGCGGCGTGGTTCGCCATGAAGTCGCTGCCGAGAATGTGCTGGATCGTCTGGGCGGACTCGGCTTGGACCTTCTCCAGCGCGGCGATCCGGGTTGCCAACTGCTCCATCGTCTTCGCGGCCTTGGCGAACTGGATCTTCGTAACCTGCCCGTTCTTCGTCGCCCGCGTGGTCTT
>JABMRP010000620.1 GCA_013202535.1 Planctomycetota bacterium | reverse complement strand
TGTGCCACTGCTTGCTTGCAAGCAGTGCCGTGGATTCAAGCACGAAACCTGGCAAAAAGGCACTGCTTGCAAGCAAGCAGTGGCACACATCCCGGCAAAGTCTCCTTCTTCAACGGGCTGTTAAACAAGCCTACGCGCACAAAGCTCCTGAGTGCCCGGGCTATACTCTCCCCCTTGCCAAACGGGCGAACATCTGGTGAAATGCGCCGGGCGTCAGTTCAACCGTTTACCATCCGGGGAGAACACCGATGATCGTAGGCGTGCCGAGGGAGATCAAGGGCCACGAGTATCGCGTGGGCATGTTGCCGGTTGGGGTCGAGGAACTCCGCCGCGCCGGACATCGGGTGATCGTCGAGGCCGGGGCGGGGCTCGGTTCCGGGTTGCCCGACCACGATTACCTTCGCCACGGCGCCGAGATGGCCGCCTCGGGCGAGGAAATCTATGCGCAGGCCGACCTCGTGGTCAAGGTCAAGGAACCACAAGCCGAGGAATTCCCCTACTTGCGCAAGGGGCTGAGCCTGTTCACCTATCTGCACTTCGCCGCCGATCGCGGCCTGACCGAGGCCGTGTTGAATTCCGGATGCAATGCGCTGGCGTATGAAACGCTTCGCGACGACGCCGGGCGTCTGCCCTTGTTGACCCCGATGAGCGAAGTGGCCGGACGCATGAGCATTCAGGAAGGGGCCAAGTATCTCGAACGCCCGCAGATGGGGCGCGGGATCCTGCTCGGCGGCGTGCCGGGAGTCGAGCCGGCCCATATCGCCACGCTCGGCGGAGGCGTGGTGGGAGCCAACGCAGCCAAGGTGGCCGCCGGGTTCGGGGCCAGTGTCTCCCTGCTGGACGTCAACATGGACCGGCTGCGGTATCTTGATGACGTCATGCCCGCCAACGTCACCGTGCTGTTTAGCGACCGGCACACGATTCGCCGCGAACTTCGTCGCGCCGATCTGGTCATCGGAGCCGTGTTGATTCCGGGTGCCAAGGCGCCGCAACTCGTCGAGCCCGAAGACTTGAAGCTGATGAAGCCGGGCAGCGTGATCATCGACGTGGCCATCGATCAGGGCGGGTGCGTGGCCACCAGCCGGCCGACCACACACGGCGAGCCGACCTTTATCGTCGACGACGTGGTTCACTACTGCGTGACCAACATGCCGGGCGCCGTCGGCCGCACCAGCACGTTTGCCTTGTGCAACGTGACGCTGCCGTGGGTGCTGCAGATTGTCAATCGCGGCCTGCCGCAAGCGGCCGAGCAGGTTCCGCCCATCGCCCATGCGGTGAACATCTACGAGGGTGAAGTGACCAACGAGGCGGTGGCCGAGACGTTCGGTCTACCGTACAGTCGTCGATTCGCCGGGTGATTGGCAACTTCCGCGGCTCCAAGTTCCGCCCCTCGAACCGATCGGGAACGACCGAACAAGGGCCAGTTGCCGGCCGTAGTTCAACTGGAACCGATGGGGGTGGGGAGAACCGCTCTTGACCCATCGGCCGCTCCCTGCTATTGAAGGCACACCTTGAGGTAATCTCATCTTGGGCGTCCGCCCATTGGCTGTCCGTCTCCTCCTCGCTGGCTATCCCATTTCACATTCCGACGAGGGAATCCTGGTGAAACCCGCAAGATTGGCGGTATTCGTTGTCGGCCTTGCGCTGTGTGTGGGCAGTTCGGCTGCGTTGGCGCAACGGATCCAATTTGGGACGGGGGTTGCCGAGCCAACGCCCGCGGCCGGACAGGCGATCACCGGGAGCACGGGCTCGGCGCCTCAGTTTAGCGATCCGCGAACCATTCTGGCGCCGCAGGGCACAGTTGGAACCACGGGATCTCCCTATGCGCCCGGCCCATTGGACCCTTCGATGGCGCCGCCCAGCCTTCTTCCGGGGGGGGTAGCTCCGCTGGCTCCGGGCATGGGTGGTGCAGGCAGGCCCCCTGGGCAGAGCTATATTGCCCCGTCTCCATACGCCACGCTCGAAGGCACGGTCCAGCCGGTTCCCTTTGATCCCTATGGTGGCGGAGGTACACAACCCCAATCGATCTACGGGCAGGACCCGAATTATGGCGGCTGCTTCTCGACCGCACCGTTCGCCACGGCACAAAAGTTTCTCCACGAAATCCGCTTCGACTATCACTTCCTCACCAACGGAGGCGATCAGCCGTTTGGAACCAACGACATCGAGTTGACCAGCACGTTTGCCGTTCCGTTGCTGGCTCGGCTGAAGGATCCGTTGTTGATTACTCCCGGATTCGCCGTTCACTACTGGAACGGCCCGGACGTTTCGCCGGCGGCCAGTCCGGCCACTGCCGATTTGCCGCCTTACGTGTTCGATACATATCTCGATTTGGCCTGGAATCCGAAAATCCACGGCGCGCTGGGTGCGGAGTTGGGGTTTCGAGTCGGCGTCTTCTCGGACTTTGGAAAGATCGATCACAATAGCATTCGCTATATGGGGCACGGGGTGGCCGTCATCAGTCTGTTCCCCAAAATGCAATTGAAACTCGGCATGGTCTATCTCGACCGCAATCGGATCAAATTGCT
>JABMRP010000619.1 GCA_013202535.1 Planctomycetota bacterium | reverse complement strand
TTGGTCCACACCTGGCTCTTTGCGGCCAACGCCTACGGCCGCGGCGCGGCGATTCTCTCGGGCGTGAAACGTCTGGTCGCGGCCGAGCGGTGTGTCGATCCGTGGAAAGGGTGGCAGGAGTTGACGATCGATCGGTATCTCGCCCGGCGCACACAGCGGATCGTAACCAACAGCCCGGCGGTACGCGATTTCTACGTCGCCCGGGGACTGCCGGCGGAGAAGTTCACGGTCATCCCCAACGGCGTTTCGGTCCCGCGCCCGCCGATCGTTTCGCGCGAGGAGCTATTGGCCGAGCTGGACTTGCCGGCCGGCGCTCGATTGATCGGTCTGGTCGGGCGGCTCTGGTTGCAGAAGCGCGTGAAGGACGCCATCTGGGCGGCCGATCTGTTGAAGGTGATCCACCAGGACGTCCATCTGCTGATTCTCGGCGACGGTCCCCATCGGGCTCGGCTGCAGCGGTTCCGCGATCAGGTTGAGATCGCCGACCGGGTCCATTTCCTTGGGCATCGCGACGACGCGGCCCGATTCATGCCCCATTTCGACGTCCTCTGGTCGACCAGCGGCTACGAAGGCCAGAGCAACACGATCATGGAAGCGATGTCCGCCGGCGTACCCGTCGTCGCCACCGACGTGCCGGGCACCCACGATCTGGTGGTCGACGGCCAGACCGGTTTCTTTTTCCCCGTCGGCGATCGCGCGGCCCTGGCGCGACAGACCAACGCCCTCTTATGCGACGCCGATCTGGCCACACGCATGGGCAACGCCGGCCGGCAGCGGATGTCTGACGAGTTTGGAGTGGAGAAGATGGTTGAGCGTTACGTGGAACTGTATCGGGAGATGGGGTTGTGAGACCTTTGACCGTTTAGCCCTCATCTTCTGGTGCTTCCAAACTGTCCGGGTCGAGTTGGGCGGCCTTGTGGCGGTCGGCCTGCGCCTTTTTTGCTTTCCCCAGTTCCGTGTAGGCCGTCGCTCGATCGCGATATAAGTCGGCGCTTGGCGCCCGTCGCAGGGCTCTCGTGTAGTCGACAACTGCCTGGCGCCACTGCAACAGCCCGGCTCGGGCTAATCCGCGATACCAATACATACCCGCCCATTGGGGGTCGACGTTAAGACCGCCGGTGTTTTCGATACAGCGGTCCAGATCGGCAATCGCACGCTGGAAGTGGCCACACTGCTGACGAATCATACCGCGCACACCATAGGAGCCGATATTCTCGGGATCAATGCGAATGGCTTCGTCGGCGTCGGCAATTGCTTCCTCGTACCTGCCCATCTCGGCCAACGCGCACGCCCGCTCTTGATAACACTCGACGTCCCGCGGATCGAGTCGAATGGCCTCGGCCAGATCGGCAATCGCATGATCGAGATTGCCATGCTGCAAGTGGATAGTCGCTCGGGTCGCATATTCACTTGCCGTTCCCGCTGTCATTTTCTGGTCTACCGACGCATCGTCGGCGATGGCCTTCAGTCGGGCTAGTAGCCAGTCGGGGCAAGGAGCCGGCTCAAGCGGCAGGTCGTCGTCTCGGAGCCATCGTGGTTGGTCCGATCGGTTCAGATATCGGCGGCCACGGCGGAATGACACACGCGCATCCGGGCGAAGCCAGCCCGCCCATCGGGTGGCCGTTTCCTCGCGAAGCCACGCCCGTAGGGCCAGTGCGTAGCCAAACATCGGCGCGCTGAGGTAGCCTTGGCGAGAGATACTCCAATACTCCCAGTTTCCCGAATGGTATGCATTGTCTGTAACGACCGAGTTTGCCGGGAATACCCCGAGACCAAAGAACACCGTGAGCAAGTCGGTCAGCGGCTCGTGGTCCGCGGCGTCTTCGGTCACGCGCCGCTCGCCCAACAAACGGACGTGTCCGAGTTCATGGGCAAGCGTGGCCACGGTGGTGATTGCATCTTCGGTGTTGGCTGCCTCCAGCCAGATCGTCGTCTTCCCGTCTCGCTCGTCGTAGAGCCCGGCGGTGCGGCGATCAAACGGTCCTTCATCGTAGAACTGCAAATCGATCCGACTCGGGTCGACGTCCATGTAGCCGGCGACTCGATCGAGCAACCGGCGTATCGAGTCGCCCGAACGGTCGAAAGGGTCCGGGAAATGCTCCTCCGTCGGTAGGACCCCCTCCGTCTTTCTCAACGGCTCCCAGCCGAAGGACTTGATCAACCACGCCATGCGATACTCGATCCAAAGTTTGGCGTCGGTATCGACGGGACATTTCGGCGTGAACCAACCGAACATCGAAGTCCTCTTTTCAACGAAGGGCCATGGTGGGCCGGCGCTTCGCTTGTCCCACCCTACAGAACTACTTCTTCGGCTTCGCCTTGCTGGGGCGTTTGCGCCCTCCACCTTGGTGCTCGCGGGCTTCGAGTTCGGTCTGCTGACCCTGGTCGCCGCAGGCTTCCATCCAGGCCAGCAGTCGCTTGCGGTGTTCGGTTTTGATCTTCGCGTAGGCGGGATCGTCGGCCAGATTGGTCCATTCGTACGGGTCCTTGACCACGTCGTAGAGTTCCTCGCCGGGGCGATGCTCGTAGCG
>JABMRP010000618.1 GCA_013202535.1 Planctomycetota bacterium | reverse complement strand
GACGAATTCCAGCAGGAGCAAGACCGTTGGCAGGACGCCAGCGAGCAAGAGAAAACAGATCTGCTCAACCGGGCACAAAACCTGGAAAGGGAAGCGGCCCGGCTCGAAACTCGCGGACAGGCTTTTGAACAAGACCGATCCAACTGGGAGTCCCAGCGACGGCAAACCGAGACGGCGCTGGCCGTGCATCAGCAGGAACTCGTCGGTCAGCGCGCCGAACTGAACCAGGCTCGGCAGCAACTGGAAAGCGGACAGCCGCGACACGGGCTCCAGCGTTCCGCAGCGACGGCACCCGCGTCCGCCGGAGCACCGGTACGCCGGCGGCAGCCCAAGCGTGTCTCGCGACCGGCCCCCGCCGACGTTCCGCCGTCTCGACCGGTCATGGCGGATTATCGTATTGTGGCGGTGGCTGCCGGCCTGCTGTGTGCGGTCGGCGCGGCGTGGGCGACCTGGTTTGCCCTGGAATCGGAGTACACGGCCGTCGACCACGCTTCCACAAATCACGTGGTCGACGTCCGCCCGAACCCGCACGCGCGGCAACTCGAAGCGGTGGACCGGGACGTCGCCCAGTACGAACGCCAACTCGAGAGCAGACGCAACGAGCACGCGTTACTCGTCCCGGAAACCCTGGTCGTGCGTCATCAATTGGCCCTGCAACAGATCAGAAAAACGAGCACCGAATTGGGACAAGTCCAGTCCCGGCACAAGCTCGCCGAGAAGGAACGGGACGAGCGAAAGGTCGATCTCGGGACAGACCTCCAGGCCAGTTTCTCTGACGCCGAACTCGATGCCCAACTGCGACTGGACGCGGTTGCCTTCCCGCTGTTGGTCAGATTGGACGATTTGGAGAAGAAGAAGTCCGAGATCAAGGCGACGGCCGCCCCGGCCGTTCTCGCGCGATACCTGGAGAGTTGCCAGCGCGACCTGGATGCGACCACGGCCAGGTTGAACGAACGGCGCGACGCGCTGCGCGCCGAACTGCAAGCACAGGCCCAGGAATCAATCCGAGCCGAACTCCAACAATCGCAAGAAGGAATCGCCGCCCTGAAGGACAAGGAACGGCAACTTCAAGACGAACTCCAAGAGCAGGAACTGGAAGTCAAGGACATCGAGGGGCGCGTCGCACGGGCCGCGGCGATGCAGGAGGATATCCGGCGTCTGGAAACCCAGCTCAACGATTCGCTTGCCGAAAGAGAACGGCTGGACGTTCCGGTCCACGATTCCAGCGTTTCCTCTACCGAACCACCAACGATCAAGGATCGGGGATCGTTCTCCAGCCGGCACCTCCTGACTACTCTTGCCGTCGTCGTGGCCTTTCTCATCCCTCTACTGGGCATCACCTGGTGGACCGCTCGCACCGGCCGGGCACCTCGACCGCTCGCCGAGCGATAGTTCTCACGCACGGCGGCAGGGCAACCAAGCGAATGGATGCTACCGCACCGTTGGCATCTCTGGCGCTCCTGTTGGTCTTTCCCTCGGTCGTAATCCTCATCATCGTTCGAACCGCTGCCCCGGTTCGACACCGAAACGGCTGTCGCGAGGTCGCTGATTTCTCCAGTCAGGGGGCGGCATGGGGCAGGGTAGCTACATGCCCCGCAGGTCGAAGACCCGCAAGAAAAATGGCTTCTTCCCCCTCTTGTCTGCAAAACACAACCTACATTTGCAGCAAGACAGCATTGAAGCCGCATTTATGCCCCCCCACCAGCGGCGCGATTCGCAGCACAAACAGACCTTCCCGCGGCTGCAAGACACGAAGTCCATCGAAACAAACGTCCCATCAGCCAATGCGCGGGCGGCCAATGCGCGGGGGCGGGGCAAATACCGTCAAGAGGCAAACCATGACCAACTCGATATCGATTAGCCCGCTTACCCGAATCGAAGGCCATCTGGCCGTCCACGCGGAAACGGAGCCGGTCGGCGACGATGCCGGGGGCGGATTTCGCGTCAAGGACGTGCGATGCGAAGGGGAGATGTTTCGCGGGATCGAGACCATTCTCCAGGGACGCGACCCCCTGGACGCGCAACAGATCACGCAACGAATCTGCGGTGTTTGCCCCGTGTCGCACGGGATTGCGTCGGTTCGGGCACAGGAGATGGCCTATGGGATTACGCCCAACCACAACGGCCGGTTGCTACAGAACCTGATCCTGGCGGCCAACTACCTGCAGTCGCACGTGCTGCATTTCTACCATCTGGCGGCGCTCGATTTCGTCGACGTCACCGCCGTATTGAAGTATACCGGCGGCGACAAGCAACTCCTGGCACTGAAGACTTGGGTGGAAAGCTCGTTGGCTCGGGGCGACGTCTTCCCCGCCGCGCCGTTTCTGCCGCGGTACGAAGGCGATTATCTGGGCGACGTCGACGTCAACATGTCGCTGCTGTCGCACTACGTCCAGGCACTGGAAATCCGCAAGATCTGCCACGAGATGGGGGCCGTCTTCGGGGCCCGGCTTCCCCATACCACGGCCTTGGTGCCCGGCGGATGCACGCAGGTACCGACGATCGAACGGGTGTTGTCCTACGCCTCGCGTCTGAAGAAGGTCACGGCCTTTGTACGCGACGTCTATTTGCCCGACCTGCTCCAAGTCGCCGGCGCGTTTCCAGAACATTTTGAAATCGGCCGCGGCAGCGGGAATTTTCTCTGTTACGGCGTCTTCGAGGTGAATTCCTCGGGCAAGAAGTTTCTTGAGCCGGGCGCGCTGATCGACGGAACGTGGAAAGCGCTGGACGTGGGGGAGATCGTCGAACACGTCGACCACAGCCGGTTCAGCCAGACATCGTTGCATCCCCGCAAGGGCCGAACCGAACCCGACCCGCACAAGCAGAACGCCTATTCTTGGATCAAGGCGCCGCGGTACGGTGGCCACGTGGTGGAAGTCGGCCCCCTGGCCCGCGTGCTGACCAACTACCACAACCCGGCCAATTCCTGGGTGAAGAAGGAAGTCGACGGCGTGCTGAAGGCCACCGGTTTGTCGGCCGACAAGCTGCCATCGGTCTTGGGGCGTCATCTGGCCCGCGGGCTGGAATCGATGTGGCTTGCCCGGCAGACGTTCAAGTGGCTCGACGAACTCGAAGTCGACGGCCCGCCGGCGCAGTCGTTCGACATCCCCTCAACCGGCACGGGAGTCGGCCTAACCGAAGCCCCGCGCGGAGCCCTGGGACATTGGCTTTCGATCGAAGACTATCGAATCGGCCGATACCAATGTATCGTCCCAACCACCTGGAACTGTTCGCCGCGCGACGACCGGGGCCAACTCGGCGCGGTCGAGCAGGCCATCGAAGGCACGCCGGTGAAGGACCCGTCGCAACCGATCGAAGTCGGGCGCATCGTCCGGTCGTTCGATCCCTGCATCGCCTGTGCCGTACACTAGGTTTCGTCAGAAAAGAGATATCGTCATGCAAGGCTATACGCGAAGAGACATACTACAGATGGGCGCTCTGTTGGGCGCGGGTATGGGGCTCGCGGGAAAACAAAGCGAGATTCTGGCCGGCGGCCTGGAGAAGATTCTCTCCAAGCAGGTCAAAGTCGTCTGGCTGCAAGGACTCTCCTGCACCGGATGCTCGGTCTCGTTCCTCAATTCGGACGTCCCGGGTCCGCTGGAGATCCTTACCGAGATCATCTCCCTGGTGTACCACTCCAACGTGTCGGCCGCCCAGGGGCATCTGGTCATGGACGTGCTCGACCAGGCCACGGCCGACGGCGACTTCTTCCTCGTGTTTGAAGGGGCCATTCCGCGAAACATGCCCGAGGCTTGCGTCATCGGCGGACGCCCTCTGGTGGATTTGCTTCCGCCGATGCTCAAGAGTGCCCAGGGGATTATCGCCGCGGGGACCTGCTCGTCTTTTGGGGGGATCCCGGCGGCCGAAGGCAATCCCACCGCGGCCGTGGGACTCCGACAATTCATGCAAGACGAGGGCATCCCGGTGAAGAACCGGCTGATCAATTGCCCCGGTTGCCCGGTGCATCCACAGTCGCTCTTGGGAACGCTCGCCTATGTGCTGGCCGCCGGTTACCCCAAGGTCCATCCCGACCGCTTGACTCCGGACTTGTTCTACAAGCACTCGGTCCACGACGACTGTCCCCGCTTCCACTCCTGGGAGAAACGGGAGTTCGCCGAGAAGTTCGGCGACGAAGGATGCCTGTTCCAACTGGGATGCCTGGGTCCGCGGAGCCACACATCCTGTCCGAAACGGCAGTGGAACGGAGGGATCAATTGGTGCATTCGAGCCGGTGCCCCTTGTATCGGATGCACGAGTGAGGATTTCGCTCTGCATCGCGACTTTCCGTTCTACCGAAAGGGTGAACAATACCATCAGGTGGCCTACTTGGAAGATGATCGAAAGGGCACGCAATCATGAGACTCCCCTTTATCGCGAAACTCCGGCGGATCGGCCTGGCGAAGAAGATTACCGGGTCGCTCCTGCTGATCTGCGTCGTCTCCACGCTCACGTTGTTTGCCATTCAATACACGCTCTACTCCCGAACCTTCGACACGACGCTGGCCGATCTCGAAACGTCGGTGCTGGAGATCCAGCGGCAGGACGCACAGGACGTGATGCGCGAAGTGATCTTCGCCACCGAAGGATCGCTGCAGCGCGGCGAGTCGGTGCAATTCATGCGATTCGCCGAGCAGCAAAAGCAACTCGAGGAAATCGAGGAGTTCTCGTTTTTCGGGCGCCGGGGAACCGTGGAGCTTTCCTCGAAATCCGAACTGGTGGGTACGGCCGTCGAGACCGAGGTGTGGCGACGCGCGCAGCAAAGCCCGGACCTGATCGTTATGGAAGATGACGAGAACTTCGAGCTGTTTCAACCACTCTGCGCCGATGCCGACATGCGGCGACTCGATCCCAGCCTGAAAGTCGGCGACCTCTACGGCCTGTTGCATTTGGAGTTCTCCAAGGACAAAATCAACGCCATGCTGACCACTGCCCGGACCGATTATCAGGTCGCCACGGGCGAGACGCTGCGTATCGTTCTTGCCGTAACCGGCGGGCTGCTTGTCTTGGGAGTGATCCTGGCCCTGGTGATCTGCCGCGAGATCCTCCGCCCGGTACGCAAATGCCTGGAGGGGATTACCCGGCTGGCATCGCGCGACTTCAGCCGCAAGTGCGAAATTCTCACCAACGATGAAATCGGCAAGATGGCCGACGCGGTCAATCGGTCGATGGACGCCCTGGCCAGCGCCTTCCAGGAAATCGAGGAAGCCGCCCAGCGCGAGCAACAGTCGCAGACCGAACGGGCCGAAGAGGCACGGCGCCGAGCCGAGGAAGAGCAACGCCTGCAAGCCGAAGAAGCGGAAAGAGAACGACTCCGTATCGAGAAGGAGCAGCAGCAAGCCGAGGCACTGGCCGAAGAGGAGCGCCGCCGGGCCGAGACGGAACGACTGGCGGCCGGCGAGATTCGCCGCAAGGTCGATCACTTGCTGGACGTCATCGGCAAAGCGGCGGAAGGCGATCTGACCGCCGAAGTCCGCATCGAAGGCGACCAGCCGGTCGATGAATTGGGGCAAGGAATCCGTAACATGTTGGTCGACCTGTCGCGTATCATCGCAGAGGTTACCGAAAGTGCCTTGCAGTTCAACGAGGGGTCGCTGGTGATCGCCAAGAACTCCCAGTCGCTGGCCGAGGGAGCGCAGAACCAGGGGGCCACGGTCGAGGAAATGAGTGCCGCGATCGAACATCTGACCGATTCGATCGAAAAAGTCAGGCAGAACGCCGTCGACGCCGATGCGGCGGCCAAGAGAACGACCCATCTGGCCGAGGAAGGCAACGAAGCCGTGCAGCAGTCGGTCCAAGGCATCGAACGGATTCGCACCAGTTCGAAACAAATCGCCGAGATCATCCAGGTCATCTCCGACATCGCCAAGCAGACCAACCTGCTGGCGCTGAACGCGGCCATCGAATCGGCCCGCGCCGGAGAACATGGCATGGGATTCGCCGTCGTGGCCGACGAGGTCCGCAAATTGGCCGATCGATCGAATCAGGCTGCCGGCGAAATCTCCACGCTGATCGGTGAATCCGACCGCCACGTGGAAGAAGGAGTCCGGCTGAGCGAGCAGACGGGCCGAGCGCTGGCCAATATCATCCATGGCGTACAGGATACAGCCGGAATGATCTCCGAGATTGCCGGTGCGACGGTCAAGCAGACAAGCACCGCAAGCGAAGTGTCCACGGCCATCGAACAGGTCGTCGCCGTGACCGCGCAAACCACCGCCGGCAGCGAGGAAATGGCCGCCAGCGGCGAGCAACTCGGCACCCAAGCCGGCGCGCTCCGTCAACTCATTCGCCACTTCAGGACGGCCGACACCAACGCGCCGGTGTAGCCGCCCGGGAACGGCAATTCATGGGTGGCACCTCATTTCCACGGTGATTCGCCGGTTTCGGAAATGGTCCCGCTGGGCAACCCGCTGAATGAGTCCCCCCCATTCTGCGGGTAAGTGTTTTTCGTCAAAAGAGTGTGATCTTCTAAAAAGACTTGATAATTGCCACAAACGGATTACTATCGAGGGAAGGGATTCATTTGCCCCGATCCCGCTGACGACCCCACCTAAGCCTCCGTGCCGACCCACCGATGCCCAACACCCTACCACTGATTATGTTTCCCGCCCTGGGCTTTGACGAGCGACTCTTTCGCCGGCAAGCGGAAGTGTTTCCCCAGTTGACCGTCCCGCGCCTGACCGATCCACGATCGGGTGACACGCTGGCCAAGTACGCTCGGCGCTTGGCCGAGCGCATCGATCCGGGCGGACCGTGCGTTCTCGGAGGCGTATCGTTCGGCGGACCGTTGGCGTTGGAAACGGCCCGGCATCTGGACGCCCGCGGGTGCTTCCTGATCTCCGCCGTCCGATCCCCCAAGCAACTTCCCTGGCCGGCGCGAATGTGCAGACCCTTGACGTGGTTGGTTTCGCACGTTTCGAGCGAAGTGCCGAGGTTCTGTGTTTCCACGGGCTTGGCCGTTACCCAGCGCTTCATCCCGCCCGCCTCGCTGCGATTTGCCCGCCGATTGGCCCAACCCGAGAATCGGTTTGCACGATGGGCGGCCATGGCCGTGATGCGGTGGAAACCCTTGCCGGGCGATTGGGGATTTCCCGTTTGGCAAATCCATGGAGCGCAGGACCACGTGCTCCCCCACCGCGCGTTCAATCCCGACGTTCTGATCGACGACGGCGGACACCATCTGCCGCTCACGCACGCGGACGAAATCAACCGGTTCCTCCGCACCCGCATCGAGCGCGTGGCGGCCGCCGAGTTTCGCCCGGGGCTCGGAGAGCGTCAGCGGATCGTGGCCTCGGGAAATCCGGGTTAAGATGGTCCGCGCGCGGGAAGAATCGCCGGCTCTCATTCGAAACGGAAGACGAGGAGAAGAGGTGACGGATACGAACGGCAGGTGGCCGCGTTGGACCTTCTTCAGCGAGCCCTTCTCGCGCGTCGAAAAGGAAACGCGGCAGCGGATCCTCGACGATCGGGCTCTCGACTGGAAAGTGATGGTCGTGCTGTTGGTCACCGCCGTGTCGCTGACCTTGCAGCATTACGTGTTTCAGGCGCGCCATCTGGGGCCAACTCTGGAACTGGCCGAAAAAGTCGGCGCCGGGTCCCTGACGGCTGCCGTCGGCAACTTGTGCCGATCGCCGCAAGACTGGCATCTGGCCGGGCTCATCTTCTGGATCGCCGGAACGTTGTTCACCTACGTCGTGATTCCCACGTTGGTGATCAAACTGCTCTTTCGCCAGCGCCTGCGCGATTACGGCTTGAAGGTTCGCGGTATGTTCCGCACCGGCTGGGTGTATCTGCTGATGTTCGCCTTCATGGTCCCCTTTATCGCGGCTTTCTCGACTACCGGCAGTTTCCAAGCCATGTACCCTTTCTACCGGGTACTGGACAACGAGCAACTGTGGCCCCGATTCTGGATCTGGGAAGCCTTCTATCTCACGCAGTTCTTCGCCCTGGAGTTCTTCTTCCGCGGGTTCATCTTACACGGCACCCGGCACCGGTTCGGATTCTACGCCATCTTCGTCATGATGGTTCCCTATTGCATGATCCATTACGGCAAACCGATGCCGGAAACATTCGGGGCCATCGGCGCCGGCATCATTCTCGGATTCATGAGCCTCAAAACCCGCTCGATCTGGCTGGGCGCCGCGATCCACGTCGGCGTGGCCCTGTCGATGGACCTGCTCGCCCTGTGGCACCGGGGGATGTTTCCGTAGGGGCGGCGAGAAAGGGCTAATTCGGAGGCGTATGTCTTCTCGACTCCTGTTCCAAGGCTTCTCTTGAACAGGAGGGAACAGAGGAAACACAGAAAGGGAACCCGTACTCTGCCCAGTGTTGCACAGCAGTCTGCATGAGGGTCCCTGGTTCCCGTGTTCCCCTTCCGTGAGCCGATTGCCTACGGATGGGTTTCGCGCCACTCGGCAACCTTGGCGTTAAGAGCCTTCAGTGCATCGACTACTTCGTGGTATTGCCCGGCGCTGTACTCCAGGCACTCAACGTTGTAAACCGTCCGCGTTGCCTCCCGAAGCGGTTCAGCTTGTCCACTTTCAAGAACAGCGTAGTGAGGGTGGGCGCTTGGGCACTTGATGTTGGCACTTTCAAGGAGAAGAGTGAAATCGGGATCGACGAGGCTGCAACCGATGAATAGCAGCGTATTGGTGAGGAAGAGCGAATCCATTAGATTGAAGAATTCTGAAAAATCACGCCTCGCACGGTGGTATTGCGTACGAGACAACACCGTCTGCTGTGGATCCGACACGCAGCCGTGAGCTTTGAGAATGATGCGCATCTTGGAGCGAACGTCGTTGAGAGCATGTGACTCGTAGTATCGACAGACGTTGTAACCTTGGGATCCCTTTCCCTGCTTACAATACGTTTCGTAGATATCCTCATAATTCGTGGTCACGACAATCTTAGGATCAAGTTTGTATACCTCTTCGTGGATTTCGGAATGCTCAAAATGAGGCTCAACAAAGGTCTCACGGATAAACTCGGCGTAATCGGCCGAATTTGACCGGGCCACTACGATTT
>JABMRP010000617.1 GCA_013202535.1 Planctomycetota bacterium | reverse complement strand
CCGCGCACGCCGAGCGGATCGCGGCCGACACCCGTCCCGCCGCTTTCGTCGAGGACGCCAAGCCCATCATCTCCGAGCCGGGCAAGCTGCCGCGCCTCCGCCAGTTTATGGGAATGCCCGACGTGCGGGCGGCCAGCGCAAACATCAACCCGGCGGTGGCAACCAATCCCCGATCCAATGGCCGACCCACGGGTCGATTCGACGTCACTCCCGCCGCCTACACGCCCGCGACGGACGACATCCTCATCGCCGATTTCGAGGGCGAAGACTACGGCGACTGGACCACCGCCGGCACGGCCTTTGGTGATCGCCCCGCCCGAGTTGGGACGCATCGTAACAAGGCCACCGGATATCTCGGCAAGGGACTGGCGAACAGCTACCTCAATGGCGACCAGACGACCGGCACCCTGACATCACCCCCGGTCACTATTACGGGCAAGTATCTCAACTTTCTCATCGGCGGAGGCCACCATCCGGGCAAGACCGGCCTCCATCTTGTCATCGACGGAAAGACGGTTCGCGCCGCGACCGGGCGGGCGTTGAAGAACTCGACCAATCACGAAATCATGGACTGGCGGTCGTGGGACGTTTCTGAGTTGGCCGGGAAGAAGGCGACGCTCGAAATCGTCGATCACCACGACGGAGGTTGGGGACACACCGTCGTGGATCACATTTTCCAGTCGAACCGGCCCATGCCGCCCTCGCTACCTGCGGCACTGCAAAAGGCCGCCGCCAGACCGGCACCAACCATTAGGGCCCCGTCTCCGCTTGAGCCGGGAGAAATGGATCCGGCGCATCGCACTTTCGCGTCGTACGGTGACGTCGGATACGACCAGAAGCTGCGCCCGCAATTTCATTTCACCTCTCGGAAGAACTGGATCAACGACCCCAACGGGATGGTCTACCACGACGGCGAGTGGCATCTGTATTTTCAACACTGCGCCCTCGGCGTGAATCGCGGCCCCAAGTCGTGGGGACACGCCGTCAGTACCGACATGGTGCATTGGGAACAACTCCCGCATGCCATCTTGCCCTACGACAAGGGGGCCATCTGGTCCGGGACCGCGGTCGTTGATCACGACAACAGCCTCGGCCGGCAGGTCGGCGACACGAAGACCCTGGTGGCCTTCTTCACCACGACCTGGAAGGACGGCTTCTTCCAGGCCATGGCGTACAGCACCGATCGCGGTCGTACTTACACGCTGCACAACAAGGGAGAACCCGTCGTTGGCAATCAGGGCGTCATGAGAGGTGAGCGCGATCCCAAAGTGTTCTGGGACGAGGCCCGAAATCGGTGGAAGATGATTCTGATCCTTGGTGGCAAGGAGCGAATCATCCGGATCTTCGAATCGGAGAACCTCGTCGATTGGGCCAAGGCCGGGGACATTCGCCGCAATTGGGCCGCGGAATGCATCGACCTGTTTCAACTCCCGGTGGATGGCGACGGAAACAACATGAAATGGGTGATTGCCGACGCCAGCTTCGACTACGAAATCGGACATTTCGACGGGACGAGTTTCGTGACCGATGGCGAGACGATGCGAGGCGACTTCGGCCGGGGATTCTACGCGGCGCAAACTTTCAACAACGGCCCCGACGGGCGCGTCGTTCAGATTGGCTGGATGAACGATCGGCGTCAGGAGTGCCCGTTTCTTGTCCAGGGGATGCCGTTCAACCAGCAGATGGCTTTCCCGACCGACTTGACGTTGCGGACGACATCCGAAGGAATCCGCCTTTTCCGCTGGCCGGTTCCGGAGATTAAGAGCCTGTACCAGAAAACCCACGCACTGAGCGATCTCACTGTCGAAACGGCGAACCGGGCCCTCTCGGAACTGAAGCCCGAGTTGGTCGATCTGTCCGTCGAGTTTGCCCCCGGCGACGACGGCGTGGTCGACCTGACGGTCCGCGGCGTGAAGATTACGTACGGAAACTTGATGAAGCTGAGGACTTCGACCGGCGTGCGGGAAGTGAAGTGTTTCAGCTTCAACGGGAAGTCATGTCCGGCACCGCTCATCGACGGCAGAGTCAAGCTTCGAGTTCTGGCCGATCGGGCATCGCTGGAACTCTACGCCAACGAAGGAGCAACGGTTGCCTGCGCCTACGAGTTCGAGATTCCGCGGGACTATTCGCTTTCCATTTCCGCGAACAAAGAAGTGTGGATTACCTCGTTAGTTGTCAACGAACTGAAGTCGGCATGGCCGGAGGAATGAATCAGCAGGTGTATCCGTCTCAGTCTTCTTGGCTCATGCGCCGGTCCCGCTGATTCTATCCTGCCGGTGCTTTCGTGTTCAATTCCCTTTCATCCAATACGCGATCGTTGTTCACGTCCTTTGCAGGAATCACTTTTTCATGTCGCCCTACTTCTCTCTTTTCTTCCGCGATTGCGCAAACAGCCAGGTCATGAAATCCGGCTCCTTGTCGCAGCGGTCGCTGCTGGGTTCCGTGGTTCCGTTGTCGCCGCCCAGGATCATCTTTCCGGAGATGGCATGCCTGTCGCCAGCCCAGGTGGTAAGCTTCATGTCGCCGCCCAGTTTCTTCATCTCCTCGAAGACCTTCCGGTCTTTCGCGATCGGGCAAACTCCGTCCATGTCGCCATGGAACGCCCAGATCGGCAGATCCTTGATCTTGGCCGGATCGATGAAATCCTCGGTTCGCCTCAACCCGCTTCCGGCCGAGGGTGCCGCGGCAGCGAAATAGTCCGGATCGAGCTGGATGAAGATATAGGTTCCATGCCCACCCATCGAATGCCCCAGGATATAGATGCGATCCATATCGACCGATGGCAGCCCCTCGATGAGCGTCTTGATCTTCTCCAGTTGTCCCGCATTCCAAAGTCCCGGCGACTGTGGAGCCACTACGTAGCAGGGGAAATCCTTCCGCCGCTGCTCCTCGGCCAACTGCCGGTTCCAATCCTTCAGTTGCTTGTCGTTGTTTGTTCCCTTTCCGCCGGCGCCATGCAGCGAAACAATCACCGGGTACTTCTTGCTGGAATCAAAATCGATCGGCTTCATGACCCGGCACGGCATTCCCTCGAACACCTGGGGGCCATACAGTGCATCCCAACGCTCCGCCGCGTCCGCAGCGCAGCCCACCAGCACCATTCCGCAAACGATAATCTGCTTCAACATATCCCCACTCCTCCTTCAAACGGTTTGAACCATGCTACTGTGTCATTTTCGGGCGTTCCCAGTCGCGGGACTCATATCCATCCGGCTTGGCGGGCTTTTCGACCGTCACGATTTCGGCATCGGGATCAAACAGCGGCCAGTCGTCGGTGCGGAAGGGCGAGGCGGGGATGCCTTCTTTGTTGTAGAGCAAGTTGCGCTGTGAGGGGTTCATTGCCCAGGCATAGCGCGCCGCAGCCGGTTCTGGAACCTCGGAACAGGACAGTACCACCGTGTCGCCGACGATCTCGGCGTCGGTCCAATGCCAAACCCGATCCGCACCCGAAATGGCGAAGGCGTCGAGTTGCCCCGGTTTGGCCGTCATGAGACCGGAGCCGACGGACTCGAATTCGAGAATAATCTTGTCGCCTCTGATCGTTTGCTTCTTGTAGCGCGGCCCGTAATCGACAAACTCTTTGCCGATGGTTTCTTCGTGGCGTGATGGACCGTCGCGCACTGCTTGCCTTTCGTGTAAGAATCGGAACCCGCACGGCACTGACGAAAGCAATACCACGGAAGCCTCATCGTGGGCCCATGCATACCACGCGTCCGTCGGCCAGCGAAAAAAAGAGCAGGCCGTTGGCGGCGGCGAGACTGTCCCACGCCGGCGGGGCGTCGAGCGTGTACTGGGCAAGTTTCTCTCCGGTGGACGCGGAGGCCGCCCGGAGAATGCCACTGCTCCAGAGTTTCACCGAGGGGGCAACATTCACCTCGCCGCGGTTCCTCGCAATTATAGCGACTGTATTATAGCGGCTGTGGCGGCACTCTGCGTGCCTTATGCTGGTGGAAAGATTCTCTGCTGCCCCGGGATTAGCCGTAACTCATGGAACAACTGTGGGTTAAGTCGCATCGTCAAACGCGCGCCGATGACGTCGACCTGAGCCGTTTCGTGTGCCCCGCGTCTGGACCAAGAGTGTATTCTGGGATACTTCAAAGCGGACATCGTCCAGATGGGATTGCGGATGTGGTAATGTTACAATAACTACCATCGCGAGTCTGGATCGTCTTCAGGCTCAAGGCGAATCGGAATTACCTCCCGATCAACTTGGAGATCACGATGAAAACCTTTCTTGTTGCACTGATTCTTTCGGCATCGGCACTGCCGTTGTTTGCCGCGGACAAGCCGAACATTATTGTGGTGATGACCGATGACCAGGGTTACGGCCCGGTCGGGCGTCATGGCCACCCTTGGATCCAGACTCCGAACCTGGACACGCTGTATGACAACAGCGTCCGCTTTACGCGTTTCCTGGTCAGTCCGACTTGTGCCCCGACACGGTCCGCGCTGATGACCGGCCGGCACCCGATGCGCAACGGGATTACCCACACAATCCTCGAACGCGAACGTATGACGCTCGACGCGACGATCCTGCCACAGGTACTCGCGACGGCCGGCTATCGCTCCGGAATCTTCGGCAAGTGGCACCTGGGCGATGAAGAGCCGTATCAGCCGCATCGGCGAGGCTTCGGCGAGGCCTTCATCCACGGCGCCGGCGGTATCGGTCAGGCCTACGCTTGCAGTTGTGCCGACGTGCCCGGCAACCGGTACTTCGACCCGACGATCCGCCACAACGGAACGTTTGTCAAGACCGAGGGGTTTTGCACCGATGTCTTCTTCACCGCGGCCCTTGGCTGGATCAAGGAGATGAAGGACAAGGACGCGCCGTTCTTTGCGTACATTGTCACCAACGCCCCGCATGGTCCGTTTATTGCGCCGCCGAAGAACCGCGAACGTTTCAAGCAGCGGGGCTTCAATGATACGACCGCCGGCTTCTATGGGATGATCGAGAATATCGACGAGAACATGGGCCGCCTGGCCGCGAAACTCGAGGAGTGGGATCTCTACAAGGATACGATCGTGATTTTCATGTCCGACAACGGCATGACCGGCAACGGTTCCGGTCGTGGCGTGCTTGGCAAGATGGCCGACGGGACTTCGATGGAGGCCTACAATGCGGGCATGAAGGGTCAGAAGGGGAGCGCCGACGAGGGGGGTGTTCGGGTGCCGTTTCTGGTCCGCTGGGACGGGCATTTTCGCCCGGGGCGCGACGTCGACGTGGTCTCGGCCCATATCGATCTGCTGCCGACGCTCGCCGCCGTCGCCGGTGCCGAGTATCCGGCCGCGCAAGTCGAAGGGCGAAGCCTGCTGCCCTTGCTCGACGAGAAGAGTCGCGGAGAATTCAAGGATCGTTACCTGTTCACCCATAAAGGGCGATGGGCAACCGGTGCGGATCCGAATCGCTTCAAGCTCAAAGGCTGTGCCGTCCGCAACGACCGCTTCCGTTTCGTCGATAACAGCGCGCTATACGACATGCTTGCGGACCCGGGCCAGAAGACCAATGTGATCGACCAGCACCCGGAGGTCGTCGCCGCGATGCGCAAGGCCTACGACCGGTGGTGGGCCGGGACCGTGCCGATGATGGTCAATGAAACGGCCCCGATGTCCAAGACGCGACCGTTCCACGTCTGGTACAACGAACAAAAGGCCAACGACGGTATCCCCGACTGGCAGCCACCGAAACTGTAGGGGAGAGTGTCCAGTGGACAACATCCCGTGTTCGTGCGTATGAGCGATCAACTATTTCCTCGCGGCGGCGTCTATGAGGCCTTTTCCGTGGAAGGTTTGGAAGTTCCATGGAACCTGACGCGAATTCAGGCCCCCGCCCGACCCCTTTCCGGGCGTCCACGACCCCTGGGGAAGGCCGAACCCCGCAAGTCCCAGCGTAGGAACAGGAAACAGAACCCATGAGAACAACATCTCTTACCTTGGTCTGGTTGCTGCCGATCACGAGTCTGTTCTTACCGGATTTCATGCAGGCCGCGACCGCCACGCAGCCCAACATCGTCGTCATTCTGACGGACGACCAGGGATACGCCGACATCAGTCTGAATCCGCATCACCCGAAAGAAGTTTCGACGCCCAATATGGATGCATTGGCCGCCGACGGTGTCGTCTTTTCGCAGGCCTACACCAGCGGCCATGTCTGCTCGCCGACGCGTGCCGGGTTGATGTTGGGGCGTTATCAACAGCGCGTCGGCGTCTACTCGGCGGGCGACGGCGGACGCGGCTTTGATCCGACCTTGCCGATCTTCCCATCGCTGCTGCCGAAGCAGTACGTTTCCACCGCCATCGGCAAGTGGCACCTTGGCCTGGACGAGGATTACCCCGAGCTGAAGTGGCACGCCATGAGCCGCGGCTTCGATGAGTGCTATAAGTTCATGGGGCGCGGTGGTCACAGCTATTTCGATTTGCGCAGCGACACCGAAGGGAAGTTCTCGCACCCGATCTACCGCAACAGGAAGCGGATCAATGACGAGGGCTACTTGACGAATCGGCTGAGCGAGGAAGCGGTCGCGTTTATCGATCGAAACAAGCAGCAGCCGTTTTTTCTGTACCTCGCCTACAACGCAGTGCATGCTCCCGCCGAGGCGCCGCAAGCCGATATCGACGAGTATCGCAAACGCTTTCCCGATATCAGCAATGAGCGGGTGATCTTGATGGCTATGCTGAAACATCTGGATGACGGCGTCGGCCAGGTCGTCGGCAAGCTGAAGAAGGAGGGTCTGTTCGACAACACGATTCTGTTCTTTCTGACCGACAACGGTGGCTCGAAGGCGATGAGTGCCGACAATACGCCGTTACGTGGTTTCAAAGGTAGTCTGGAGGAAGGCGGTATCCGAACACCGATGATGGTCTGTTGGCCGGCAAGGTTTTCCGGAAAGCGAACGATCGACACCCCCGTCATCTCGCTGGACATCCTGCCGACCGCTCTGGATGCGATCGGTGCCGAGCCGCCCGCGGAGCCCCCGCTGGACGGCAAGAGTCTGTTGCCACTTCTGACCGGTCAATCGAAAACGCATCACGACACGTTATACTGGAGCAAAGGTGGTGACGGCGAGTGGGCCGTGCGTCGCGGGGACTGGAAGCTGCGAGCGATCAAGAGCAAGATGGAACTGTTCCATCTCGGCGAAGATCCTTCGGAGACAACGAACCTTGCCAACGAAAATCCTGAAATGGTGAAGACGCTCAGCGGCGCCTTTGACGCCTGGATCGAGCAGATGGCCGATCCGATCACGGGTGGCAGCAAGCTTTGGGAGGCTGAGGCGGCAAAAGAGGAACTCACGGACCGTGAGAAAACGCGACTGAATACTCGCATGCAGCGCAAGAGGGAACGCGAGGCCGAAAGGAAGATTAAGGGAGAAGATTAAGGGATTGAGAAGGGCTTAATGGGGTCGTCCCCTTTAAGCGTCCCGGTGTTCACGCAACTTTCGCCTTACGGTTACTTTTTGTACGGGACGGTGGGCCGACGTCAAGTGGGGCACGCCCCGGAAGCCGGAATTCCACATGACGTGGAGCGTTACCTTCGCCTGTTGCTGCGGATCCTACAGTTCCTTGCACATCCTACGGCTGGGAATCCCAGTGGGCCTCGATGCGAGTCTGTTTGGCCAGATCCTGTGGACCCATATCCAAGTCTTTCCGTTTGTCGTCGTGCTTGAACACGACACGGCAGACCCGTGCCGGGAGATCTTCGACCGTGCATGGCGTCGTGTACGGGTTGCCCTGCTCGTCCACAAGCAACTCATCATCCAGGTAGATCGTCGCTTCAAAGGGATCGGTAACGAAGTTGATGTAGACGCGTGACGGACGGCTTATCCAGAACGCTGTCGCCGCCAAACCGGCCACGACGGCACATGTCGCCAAGCCGATGACCCAACGCCGCGGTCTTGCCCGGCGATCCGCGTCCCGAGATTCGCTCCGTTGAATTCCCGAGAGCATTTCCCGGGCGTCGCGAAACCGCCGCTGGGGGTCCGGCTCGCATGCTCGCAGAACAACTCGATTCAGCGTGCCCAGGATCGCGCTATCCACGGCCTCCTCGGCCCCGTCTCCCGGTCGGGGAAAGCTCTCGACCGGCAGCCCGGTGATCATCTCGTAGATTACCAGGCCCACCGCGTAAACGTCGGCCCGGGCGTCCATCCGTCCGTCCGGCGGCATGTACTTCAGCGTTCCCACGCGCGAGACCTGAGGGTCGGCCTCGGCCACGAGGCCGAAATCGGCGAGCTTCAACTGTCCATCTACGAAGAGACAATTCGCCGGCTTTACGTCCCGATGGACCATGCCCGCCTGGTGAAGAGAGGCCAAGCCGGCCAGAAGCTGCCGGGCACAGCGGCAGCACACATCCGGTGGCAACGGGCCGCCTTCCAGCCGGCTTTGCAGGGTGGCCGGGCGGTAGCTCGACTGCGAAGACGCTGAACCGCTGGAGACTGGGCCGCCGGAGACGTCGTCGGCCAGGTCCATCACGTAGAAGAGGCACTCGTCGGTCATTCCCACGTGGTGGATGTTTAACAGGTTGGGGTGCTGGCTGCGGAGGTTTGCCTCCAGGCGGGTGATCGACGTGATTTCGCGGCCGGCCGGGTCCGTCGCTCCCGAGCGGTGCAAAGGAATCACTTTCACCGCACGAAGATGTCCGGTAGCTCGATTGGTGGCCAGCCACACTTGCCCGAATCCACCTTCGCCAATCACCCGTGTCAGGTCGTAGTCCGAAACGGTCGGTGGCAAGTTGTCGTCGGCCGACGAGGAGTTGGCGGCATGCTGGCTCACGGTCTTGGAGTCCCCCATCTGGATCGCATGGTCTTTTCGAGCCGCGTATTGAGCGACCGCTCGACGGCGGCCTGGGGACGCTCGCGGATTGCCCGCTTGATCCGCTCGCCGAGTTGGCCGTCCTTGCGATAGGCGGCCCCGAGTTCGCCGAGCCGACGGATCGCCCTTTTGTGGGCCCGATACACGCCGTTGCGGCTCAGTCCCGTGTACTTGGCGACCTTCCCACCCGGCAGGTCGTGCAGCGCGTACAGCTCAAAGGCCAGATATGCCCGGGGATCCATCTCGCGGCGAATCACGTCCAACAAGACCAACAGCAGCGATTGTTCAAAGGCGACTTCCCACGCGGCGGCGGGGCCGTCGTCATGGGCCTGCGGCTCGGTGGGCGCCAAGTCAGAGTTGCCGCCTTGGGCCCGAACTCGTTCTGCCGGCCCCCGCCGTCGCTGGGCCACGCGGTTGCGGACCAGTGTCCCCAGCCAATCGCGAAACCGGCCGCGCACGGGGTCGTAATTGAAGAGGTCCTTTTGCTCGAACACCTTGAGCATCACGTCCTGGACGATCTCTTCGGCGGTGTGTTCCGAGCAACCCCGATGCCTGGCGAAGCCAAAGATCAGCGTCCAATAGCGGCTGAAGAACTCGTCCCAGGCCAACGGGTCGGAGCCGTCCTGCAACCGGTTGAGCAACGTCGCTTGGGTATTGCTGTTGGTAACCATGGCATCCGCTGGAGTGCTTTCCCCAAGTGCCGAAACCCGTTTTCGGCCGCGAGATAACCCGATTCTATACTGGATCGCCAATAACTTTCAAGAAGGTGGGCCTGATTTCAGTCTCCCGGCGCATATTCATAGTAGCGGCGGGCGTTCTGCCGTTGAAGCAGTTACGCCGCGCGGGTAGGCTATCTTGGGTAGTCCGTGAGTCCCTGCGTCTGGCGCTCCATCGCAGCACGGCCGTTTACAGAGGGAGTAGGCAATGAGCAGGACAACGAAGATTAGCGGTGTGGCTTTGTGTTTGTTGGCCTCGACGGGCGTGTTAGCCGTGCTGGCACAGACGGCCGACAAAGCGCCCACCGAGCTATATGTCCGTACCGACCCGGCCGGCGCCACGATTACCGTCGATGGCAAGCAGCAGGGCACTTCGCCGAAGTTGTTCGAGGTCGAACCCGGCGACCATACGGTCGTCGTGAAGGTGCCAGGCCATCAACCGAAGACGAAGGAGGTGGCGGTTCGTGACGGCCGAATCAAGCGAGTCGTGTTGAGGTTCCCGGAAGAGCCCGACGATCCCAAGGGAACCTCCTTCGGCCCGGTGCTCGAGCGGGTGGTCAACGACCATAGCGTGGGGGAAGACTACCTGATCGACCTGGACACCGGCAAGCTGTACACACGACCCGCGAAACTCCGCCTCATCGAGGAAATGCACGCCTGGGCCAGGAAGCAAGGCATCGATGCCTCGGGTGTGCAGGCTGGCGAGGGCGCGCTGACCGGCTTTGAAATCCGTGCCGCCATCGTAGACGATGCATCGTGGGAGAAGGTTACCCCGCAGGCAGTCCGCGAGGCTCTGAAGCAGCCCGATCCCCGCCTCGTCGTACGCCAAGGAGATGCTCCAGCATTGATCTGCCTGGGCGGAGAAGGCGTGTCGCCCGAGAGGGTGTATGCCATTGAGACCCGCGAAGGCGGTGTGGGCGTGTTGCAACTTGTGGGTCCCGGTGACAAAGATCACCGGTCCGTGAAGATCCGCTACAAACTGATTTCTGGGACCGCCGCTTCACCTCCAGCCGGTCAAGTCTGGACCTGCGCGATGCACCCGCAAGTCAACGTGCCCAAGCCGGGCAAGTGCCCGCTCTGCGCCATGGATCTGGTTGCGAGGCCACCTCAGCAGGCCAAGGATGACCCGAGGGCAAGCAAGACGATCTTCCTGCCAGACGCCCACACTCCCGGCGTTGGCGGCGTGCTCGATCTGGCCAGCGGCGAGATACTCGCGATTAGCGGCGAGAAAGGGTTCTTTGCAGTCCGGGAGTTCGCGCGACAGCATCACAAAGGGGACCTGTACTACGGCTACGACGAGGAGGACGGCGGCGCGTTTATTGGATGTTTGCGTGGAGCCACGGCGGTTATCCGGGACGGCGGTCCTGCTCGTCCATTAGAACCGAGCCAAAAACGGGAGGACGTTACCGTCTACCTATTGCCGCCCCTACCGTGCCGTCTACTGATTACGACGGCCGAGAAAAAGATCTTTGACGTCACGATCCTCTCGGCCGGCAAGTCGGGAGAAGGCGACATGGGAATCCCGAGGAACATTTCCGGGATCAGACTGAGATACGAATTGGCCGACCCCGAAGTCGTGCCGGAAGCTAAGCCGGCGGACAGCCTGACCGATACGTCGGTCGAGCAGAAGGTCCGCGACGTGATCGCCAAGTTCGCCGCGGCGGTCGTCAAGGGCAACAAGGCGGCGGTGACCGAGTGTCTTCATCCGAAGAAGTACGGCATGGTGGACAGATTGGACGAGGCGGCCGAGTCGGTCTCCGCCGGATTGAAGCTGGGCGAGGTCCGCTCGGTGTTCGTCCGCGGCGATCGCGTACTGGTCGCCACTGAACTCGCCACGATCAACGATCCGAAGTCCGCAGCTTCCGTATGCACGGTCTATACTCTGGTCAAGATCGGCAAAAGTTGGGTCATTGAAGACATCGACATGGAAGACGAAAAGGGACGGGCCGACGAGATTCGCCGGTTCAAGAACGAGACGCTCAACGAAGCGGAAGGTTCGAGGGAGCAGGCCGAGATGCTTCGCCGACCGGCAAATGCAAAGGCGACATCTGCCGGCCGACTGGGCCTGCGAATTGCCGCCACGCGCGGCGACGTCGGCGAGGTGACGCTCGAGGAGAAGGACGTGGAGAACTACATCAATGACCTCAAGACCAACGGACCGGAGGCAGCACGACGGCGCGGCGATCCGTTTGCCTGGTTCCCGATGAACGGCAAGCCTCGGCCCCCGTTGATCACTGCCGACCATGGAGGTCAAACCTTCGTGCTGTTGGCCAATACGCCGGAGCACACAATGCTCCGTGGAAGTACGCGGCCTTGGGGCATAGCCAGCGTTACCGTTCACCATGAACTCCAGGGACGTCCCGCCGTCAGCGTGGAGTTGGACGAGGCCGGTGGTCGCCAACTCGGCAAGCTCACCGAGACCCACCTCAATCTTCCATTGGCAATTCTCATTGATGATCGGGTCCTCTCCGCCCCGACCGTTCGGACCAAGATCACGACGCGATTTCAGATCAGCGGTTCGTTCGACATCGAGGAAGCCGGCCGATTGGCCCAGACAATGATGTCCGCAGTGGCGCCCTCGGAGCCAGTCGACGACCCGTCCGCCGGTTTTGAGAGCACCGAGCCGACGCCGATTCCAGATGCAAAGCGCGAAAGAAACGGAGGAACGCCCCGCGGTCGGCCTGTTCCTCGACCGGCAGAACACCGGATGGGTGTTGACCGATTTCGGCTCTCTACTGTTGGTCAGGATCGAGAAGGAGACTAATCAGATAGACGACTCGACGGCGCTCAAAGTGACTTGGCGCCGCGCTCGTCAAGCAGACTGACTTGCGAACCGGGTCGAAACGTCGCTACGGCGGTCCGCCGGGACGCAACTGTCCGAGTCTTCCAGCGGACGGAGCCCAAGAAACCAAGAACGCCCCGTAGCGAACGAATTCCTGTCAGAGCGGAGACACAGGGGGCTTTTTTCAGATTCGGATCTTCAAAGAAGGGTGGCCGAGCAACCGAAACGCCATGCCGAAGGAACTATGAGGAGGAACGTGAGAAACATGAAGAGCGAGAGGATCTGTGGCGAGTGCCAATTCTATGTTGCCAGAGACGGATATCAGGGCGATTGCCGACGAGCGGCCCCGGTGGCGTCCTATTCGATCGCGCGTTGGCCTGTGGTGCCGACGGCGACGCGTGCATGCGGCGACTTCAAGCCTCCCCATCGAATCAAAAAGAGCTCGAACGACCCGATTGATTACGACGCATTCAGCACTCGGGTGCAAGGCGCACTTCGCCGGGCCGCGATCACTTCGTGGCGGCAACTGCTGCAGCTTGGAACGGACGACCTCCTGGCGATTCCCGGGGTCGGAGCGGTCGGGGCCAAGGAGATCGTGGAAGTGCGAGGCGCTCGGCGCTCGCAGTGCAACGGCGCCGCCGAACGCGAGTTCCGTTCAGATTGAAGGGCGAGCGAGAAGACGACCATTGCACGAACGTCGAGACGGCCGGAACGGGATGCCAGATAGGAGCCATGCGGAGATGATCGTTACGAGATTCATCGCTTTGATCGTCCCGGAATGCTACCTCGTTCGCGTTTCGATCGTCAACGGTCTTTCCGTTTCTTCGCGGAGGAGGTCGAGATAGAGGTATCCGTAATCCAGATGGCACTCAGTGACCAACTCCGGCAAGCGTGCATCGACTACGGCACCACTTACCGGCTATGGAAGGACATATCCGCCACCGAACACGCGGTTGCCCTTGCCCAGTTGCAGCGGTTCATCGCCAACCAGCGGTCCATACACATAACGACTGCGGACCGGCTGTCCGAGTTCTTTGGCTTGCACCTCGTCAAACGCCGCAAGCGTAAGTGACCGCCCCGGGCGTGAGGTGGACGCGTCGGAGAAAAGCAGTTTTTCGGAGGGTGAAAACATGTCCACGCGACAACTCGAAAAGCGGACCGTCCCGGCGCTTCGCGACCGTTGCCGCAAGGCAAAGTTGCCGGTGTACCAGCACCACGGGAAACGCCTCGTCAAGCGGGACCTCGTTGCCGCCCTAGCCCAGCACAGCAAGCGGAGGTCAAAACACCGGAAGCCGGCCGCTGTACGACCGCCCCAACCATCGCGCGACCGCCGCGCAGCTATTGTCGCCACCCTGGCCGAGCAACTCACCCGGCGGGCACTGGTCGATCGACCGTGTGATCCGGTCTACGCTCGAACCCATCACCGGATCATCCGAGGTGGCAAAGCGGCGAAGGACCGATCGATCCTGCAGCGCAAGCGGCTGGTTGCGATCGGCGAGCCAAGGGATGGCGCACCGGACGAAGACGGCCGGGCGTTTTGGGCGGATAAGCGCGTCGTCGAATCGAACATCGCAACGTAACCGAGGATCGAGACCATGGCCACGATACGAAAGCGGACCTACACGTTGGCAATTCCCAAGGAGGCGAAGATCGTCACCAAGCGGGGCGAGAAGTTCGCCCGGCTCACCCGCAAGAACCGGAGCGTCGACGCACCACTGACGGCCGATGGATCGAAATGCCGTATGGAGACGGAATGCTGGTATGTGCGGTACAAGGATGCGGCTGGGGTCTGGCAGGAAGAGAAGGGCTACACGGATAAGGCGGCCACGTTGGCCAAGGCCGTGGAGACCGAGAAGCGGGTTGCCCATGAACAGGAGGGCATCGTTGACCGCTACACGGAGCAATTCAAGAAGCCCCTGGTCGATCATCTCGACGACTTCCGGCAGGAACTCGCCGGCCAGTGGAGCAAGAAGCACGTTTCCTTGGTCGTGACAAAGGCGAGGAACCTACTGACCGCCGAATCGTTCACGGCCCAGATCGGGCGTCAAGAGGATTGGGGCGGGAAGTGGCCGGAGATGAAGGGCTGCAATTTCCGACGCATTGGCGACCTCGACGCGAACGCTGTGGCCGTGCGGATCAGCGCGCTGCAGCAAGCGGGTATGTCGATCCAGACGGCCAAGCACTACCTCTCGGCCTGCCAGCAATTCTGCCGATGGCTGGTCACGAACCGCCGGGCGCCGGACAATCCGCTGTCCCACTTGAAGCCCGGGGATCCCGAACTTGATCGGCGACGGGAACGGCGCGCGTTGACGCCCGATGAGATCGAGCGGCTGTTGAAGGCCACCCAGGCAAGCAATAAGACGTTCCGCGGATTCGACGGCAATGATCGATTCGTGATTTACTGCGTGGCGTTAGGCACCGGGTTCCGCGTTTCGGAGATCGCTTCGCTGACGCCCGCGAGTTTTGACCTGGGGGAATTGCCGATCGTCTCATTGGTTCCCACGGTTTCCAAACGCCGCAAGCAGGACGAACAGCCCCTGCCGCCCGACGTCGCCGAATTGGTCCGCGGGTACATTGCCGACAGGAAGCCCCGTAAACGGCTCTGGCCGGGCTCCTGGAAGGACCGGGCGGCCGATATGCTCCAGATAGACCTGGAAGCGGCGAACATCCCCTACGTCGACGACAGCGGCCGTTACGCCGATTTCCACGGCAACCGGCATACCTACATCACGACCGTCTGCCGGACGTTGCGATCGTCGAAGATGGCCCAGAAGTTGGCGCGGCACAGTAGCTCGGCACTGACCGAACGGTTCACGCATTTGGAGATCCACGACACCGGCGCGGCGGCTGCCGAGTTGCCTCCGATCATTCCGGAGGTGGCGGCCGACGAGCAGCAATTGGAAGCGACCGGCACGGATGACAGAACCGCTGCGTCCTCACATCTCTGCCCACACCCTTCCCAAAACTCAGTCATAAAGGGGCATTTTGAGGCACAACCGGGCAAAGTTCAGTGTTCGGGGGTAGTCTTGCCGCCGAAGTCGCAAAGCGTTACAATGGCACGAGTTGGCACAACTATGCACGATGGTACACACACTGGATGGGTGGCCGAGTGGACTAAGGCGGCAGTCTTGAAAACTGCTGTGCGGG
>JABMRP010000009.1 GCA_013202535.1 Planctomycetota bacterium | reverse complement strand
TGGTTACGGTTGAGTGTCGTTCTCCTCCGGTTGATTCTCATTTTCATCCGCTTCGGGCTCACCCGCGACGACGGTGGCCTGTTGGCTTCGCTGGAGGGCTCGTACGTAGAGCACGATCCGCCAGCGGTCGTCGACCGGGATTTGCCACTTGTAGGCAGGCATCGTGCGCGCGGGGCCGGTGCCTACGCCATGCGATATTGTATGGAAAATCTTGCCCACGGGCATCGCTCGGACGGTCGGATCGGCCAGCGACCGAGGGGCTGCCCAACCGTCGTCTCGTTTGAACGCCCGGAGCATCGTCATGCCGTCGCCGTCGCCGGACCGGCCGTGACACGTGGCGCAGAAGATATTGAACCGCTCCCGGCCCCGCCGCATCGAGTCGTCGTCCAGCGAAACTCTCTCGGGAAACCGGCTGACCAAATGCTTGGGGGGCTCGTCGAGGACACGGTCCGCGTCCAGAATCGCCTCCTCGGCCCGGGTTAGTCCGCCGCGCCAGTAGTTGTCGTCCTGGCGAAGCTGGCCGTCGGCGATGGTTCCCTCGGGCGGGAGTCGCATGGCCCGGCCGTCGGCAAACCAGGGATTGGCGTTTTGGGCGCGGAATTTCGGCTGGAAGTCCATGTCAGAGATGATGTGGATCCGCGGCGAGGTCGACTTCGTGTTGCGGACGATCAGAATCACCAGCGGCGGCAGCATGGCCAGGGCCACGAGAATCGCACCGCCCCAAACCAACACCCGGGGAACACGCGCCCCGGCGGACGACTCCCGGCACGTTTCCACCGCGGTCGCTCCCAGCGAAGACAGCAACTCGGCGGTGCCGGCGGCGTCGAACTTCGCATCGCTTGAGTCGATCGAAATGAAGAAGCCATCGGACGTCACCCGGCGAAATCGGGCCACGGAGAAGAGCGGATGAAACCACTGCGGTAGATTGTTCAAGGCCAGCGCGCCGACAAATGCCGTGATGCCGCTGAACAACACGATCAACTCGAAGGTGACCGGGATATTGGCCGGCAGGCTGAACAGGGGCTTGCCGCTGATGATATGCGGATAGTTGACTGCGTTGGTCCACCACTGCAGCAACAGCGCCACGATCGCCCCAACAATGCCCGCCCCCAACACCAGCCAGGGCAGCGGCGTTGGTCGAATACCCATCGCCGGATCGATCCCATGGACCGGGAACGGGCTGTGACAATCCCAGCGCGTGTAGCCGGCTTCGCGCACACCGCGGGCCGCGGCGACCAGCGCCTCGGGATCCGCGAACTGGCCCAGCACGCCGGCTGTGGTCATTTCGGTGGTCGTCTCAGGGGTTGTTTCGTTTTCAGCCATGATTACTCGGTCGAATCGGTGGCATGATCGTCGCCGTGTGGCAATACGGTCTTCACTTCCGCCATCGCCACCATGGGCAAGTAGCGGCAGAACAGCAGAAACAGCGTAAAGAATAATCCAAAACTACCCAACAACATCAGGATATCGATCGGCGTGGGTACGAACTGCCCCCAACTGCTGGGCAGGAAATCGCGGCAGAGCGAGGTGACCACGATCACAAACCGCTCGAACCACATGCCGATGTTCACGAAAATCGCGATGACGATCATGATCCACGGCGTCGTGCGGCATTTCTTGAACCAAAACAGTTGCGGTATTGCCACGTTGCAACTGACCATAATCCAATACGCCCAGGCGTAGGGCCCGAACGCGCGGTTGATAAACGCGAATTGCTCGAAGTGGTTGCCGCTGTACCAGGCGATGAAAAACTCGATTCCGTAGGCATACCCGACCATGCAACTCGTGGCCAGGATGATCTTGCACATGTTCTCCAGATGGCGGATGGTGACGAGGTCCTTGAGCCCGAAATAGGCCCGGGCCGGCACCATCAGCGTAACCACCATCGCAAACCCGCTAAAGATGGCCCCGGCGACGAAGTACGGCGGTAGGATCGTCGTATGCCAACCGGGCACCTGAGACACTGCAAAGTCGAAACTGACCACCGAATGCACGCTCAGCACCAGCGGCGTTGCTAAGGCGGCCAGGAGCAAGTAGGCCCGCTCGTAGACGTGCCATTGCCGGGCCGAGCCGCGCCATCCCACGGACAAAAGACCGTAGGCCAGCTTCCGCACTCGCGTCGTCGCCCGATCGCGAAGCGTGGCCAGATCGGGGATCATTCCCAGATACCAGAAGAGAAACGAGATGGTTGCGTACGTGCTTACCGCAAACACGTCCCACAGCAGCGGGCTGCGGAAGTTGGGCCACATCGACATCTGATTCGGATAGGGGGCCAGCCAATACGCCAGCCACACCCGACCGATGTGGATACCGGGAAAAATGCCCGCACACATCACCGCGAAGATGGTCATCGCCTCGGCCGCGCGGTTGATGCTCGTACGCCACCGCTGGCGGAAGAGAAAGAGGATAGCCGAGATGAGCGTGCCGGCGTGTCCGATCCCGATCCAGAAGACGAAATTCACAATCGGCCAGCCCCAGAAGGCCGGCGAGTTGTTCCCCCAAACGCCCACGCCGGTGACGATCAGATAGCCGATGGCCAGGAAGAGGATGCCGGTGAGCGAGGTGGTGATCGCGATCGCCACATACCACGCGGGCGGAGTCCGCGGGCGCTCGACCAGCGTCGATACCCGATCGGTGATCGACCCGTAATCGTGATCGCCCACGACCAGCGGCGCGCGGCGCGTGGGGTCGTCGCTCAGGTTGTCTTCGGCCTTAATGGCTATTTCGCTCATCGCGGTTATCTTCGAGTGCCGGATTCGGATTGCGAACCCGTGCAAGGTACACGGTTCGTGGTTTAATGTTCAACTCGGCCAGCAGCCCGTACGCCCGGGGATCGTCATGGGCTCGGGCCACGGGACTGGCCGAACGGGCCAGATCGCCGAAGACGATCGCGCCGGTCGGGCATACTTGCTGGCAGGCGGTCTGGATGGTGCCGTCTTGGATGGTGCCTTCTTTGTCTCGGTTTTTGGCCGTGATCTTGGCCGCGCGGATCCGCTGTA
>JABMRP010000616.1 GCA_013202535.1 Planctomycetota bacterium | reverse complement strand
GCAGAATGGGCGGCCCCGGCCTTCGGCCCGCTTTCTTGCGCCGGGCGGCGTCCGCGTCGAGTTGCCGGCGAAGCGCGGCGGGTGTGTCGACGTTGAACGTCGTCGTGGTTGATTTGTACTTCGAGGCGTCGCTGTCCCAGGTCGTTTCGTGTAATTCGAGTACCCCGGTGATGCGGTCCTCGGTTGAAGTCAGATGCAGTTCCCACGGCTGGATGATCCGGTTCTTTCGATCCCGAAGTTGTTGATCCGGCAGAAAGGCCTCGTAGTAGAGCTGTCCCTCGACGGGCGGTTCGACGCGGATCCCCGACTCGGTATCGATCGCGGCCAGAATGCGGCACATCCGCCCGATGTCGGCCAGACGAAGCGCCGCGCCGAAGCGGACCGAGACATAAGGATCGTGGCCCTTGCGGATCAGCTTATCAAGCACACCGAGCACGGCGACCAGATCGCGCTTCTCGCCCATCGCTTGGCCTGCCATATCGCTCAGTAGAAACTCGATCGGTGCCACAGGCGAAGCGGGCTGCCCGGGCGTTCGCCGCACTTGCAGCGCCAGATCCTTCACTCGCCGCCGACCGTCCTTATACTCCGACTCGATGAGGATCGTGACCAGTTCGTTCGCGGCGAAGTCGTACTTGGGGCCGACGACCTGGGTCCCGTAAACGGCCCCCTTTCGGGCTTGCCGAGGAACGTCCAACACGGCGATCGGATCGCTGTACATCGAGGCAACCGACCGGGGGTCGTGAAAGTCGGCGGCATACACTTGTCCGGGCTTCTCGCCCGGGCGGTCGGTCATAAACGAACCGGCGAACACGAACCCGGCCTCGGCCAGCGGTTTTCCGGTGTTCGTGTCCATGATCAGGCTCTCCAGCCGCACGCTCTTCTTGTTCTTGGCGGCAACACTCAGGTGTACCCGCTCTCCCTTGGACCAGAACCGGAGTTGGGCCGGATTGAACGGTTTGCCTGGCTTCATGCCGATAAACACCAGCGCCTTGTGAACGTCGCTCGGCTTGGCCATCGACCAGAGCAAGGCTTCATAGCCCCTTTCGCTGCTCTGGTGGATCAGCAGAAACTCGACGATCGTCTCGGCGGTCAGGCCGGTGGTCTCGGCCAGCAGTTCCACGCGCCGCTCCTTGCGGTTGGCGATCACTCCCGGCAGCACCAGCACGTCGGCCGCATCCTTGTACCGCGCGACGTTTTCCTTATAGATCGCGGCGGCGCGATCGGCGCGTTTCGGAGAATCGCCGTACTGGGGCGGCGGATCTTCTTGAGCGGCCAGAGGCACAGCCGCCAGTAGGACAACGAGCCATGTCGACAGGAAGCGGCTGTTGGAGTATCGCATCATTTCACGATTTAGGATTTCGTCCGATCGAGCGTGCATTGCGACACCCTACCGGCCCGGCGCCGGCGGGTCAAGAGAAGCGGCTGGCAAACGCGCGTCTGGTACACCACGTTTGACCGCTACAGCCACCACCGTCGGGCTTGCCCCGGCGGGGTGATGATTGACTGCTAGTGGCGAGCACGTAAACCACGCTTTCCCCACCGCGACCGCCGCCAAAGGCGGCGGTCGCGGTGAGGAAAGAAACAGGGGCGGCGCCAGTTGCTTGTAGCAGTCAATCATTCGCTTCGCCGGGGCAAGCCCGACGGTGGCGTGCAGTGGCACCCAACCCATTAGACCCACGGCACCCCGAAGCGTCACCGCATCTAACGCCCCGTGCGCGATTCTGGTATAATTGTCCACTTGGACCCGAGCGAAACATACAGGAGAAAACGCGATGATCGGATACCTGCAACCACGACAACTGCGGTATACGGTAGTGCTGGCGTGCCTGGCACTGCTGGGCATCAGCGGCCTCGAAGCCCTGGCCCAGGACACGGCCGAAGGAAAACCGCGGCGGAACGTCATCCTGGTGCTCAGCGACGACCATCGGTACGACTTCATGGGGTTCATGGAAGACGGGCCGGAGTTTCTCGAAACGCCTGCCATGGACCGGATGGCCGCCAAGGGGGCCCATCTGGCCAACGCCTTTGTCAGCACGTCGCTCTGTTCGCCCAGCCGGGCGTCGGTGCTGACCGGTCAATACGCCCATCGGCACGGCGTGGCCGACAACCAGCGGCCGGTGCCCCCGGGGACCGTCTTCTTCCCCCAATACCTGCAAAAGCACGGTTACGAAACGGCCTTCGTGGGCAAATGGCACATGGGCCACGACAACGACGCGCCGCGGCCCGGGTTCGACCATTGGGCCAGTTTTCGCGGGCAGGGTGATTACTTCGATCCGGTCCTGAATATCAACGGCCGGCGCAACCAGTTCAAGGGATACACGACCGACGTATTGACCGGGCACGCGCTGGAGTGGCTGAAGAAGAAACGGGACAAGCCGTTTTTCCTATACCTCTCGTTCAAGGCGGTCCACTATCCGTTCCTGCCCGCCCCGCGACATCACGGGCGTTACGAGAAGGCCAAGATCGACTATCCCGAGACGATGGCCAACACCGAGGAGAATTACGAAACACAGCCCCATTGGGTACGCCAGCGCCGCTACGGCATCCACGGCATCGACCACATGGAGACCGGCCCGCTGGACAAGGACCCGGTCCCCTCGTTCGACGATCTGTACCATCGCTACTGCGAGACGGTCCACGGACTGGACGAGAACCTCGGCCGGGTGCTGGACTACCTCGACGACAACGGTCTGGCCGAGTCGACGCTGGTTCTTTACATGGGAGATAACGGCTTCGCCCTGGGTGAGCACGGTTTCTACGACAAGCGCGACGCCTTCGAGGAATCGATCCGCGTGCCCATGCTCGCCTACGCACCGGGTTTGATTCGCCCCGGCACGAAGATCTCGCAGATGGTCCAGAACATCGACATGGCGCCGACGATTCTCGAAGCGGCCGGTTGCCCGATACCCGAGCAGGCGAAGATGGACGGGCGGTCGTTTCTGCCGCTGTTGGCCGGGCGACAGATTCCCTGGCGCGAGGAGATTCTTTACGAGTACTACTGGGAGTGGAACTTCCCCGCCACGCCGACCGTCTTCTCGTTGCGCGGCGATCGCTACAAGTACATCTTCTACCACGGTCTCTGGGATCGCAACGGGTTTTACGACCTCCAAACCGATCCGCACGAGCGCCACAACCTGATCAACGTTCCCGCCTTCGCCGAACAGATCGCCGCGATGCGTACGCGTCTGTTCGACAAGCTGGAAGCCAGCGGCGGCATGGACATCCCCCTGCGCCGCCCGGCGGGCGATCCGTTTCACGATAAGAAGTTGCCTCGCTGAGCCGCTGCGTCACTCGATAACATTTCGGTCCGGCGTCCACTTCTTCCGCCAGGCGGGATAGTCTTTCTCGAGCAGATCGGCCGCGTAGTATCCGAGCCAACTGTAGCCGGTGCGGCGCTCGTACGAGATTTCCGCCAGCGTCCGCTTCGGTACGCCGTCGCGGCTGCAGAAGATCGGCCGGTTGGTCCCGATCTCGTGGAACCGGGCCCACATCGGCGGCGCCGACGGATCGGGGATTACTATCTTGTCCATGCCCCGGGGCTGGGATTTGTCTTCTCGGGTGACCTGTCGTATCCCCTGCAGCTTGGCCGCATCGAACCAGGCAACCGCTCCCTCGACGGCCGCGATCACCTCGGGCCCGGGCTGGTCGATGTCCATCAGAAAGCGGACGATGCCGACCGACTCGCCGCCGCTGAGCGACGCCAGTTCATAACTCCGGGCCTTTCTCGGAACCAACGTCTCTTCATCGTGCTGGGCACACCAGGCCGTCCGCTTGCCGTCGACCACGATCTGGCACGCGAGGACACATCGAATCCCTTTCTCCACGGCCACCCCGGCACGCGCGCGAAGGTCGCGGTCGACGAAGTCGTACGGCGGCGTGCCTCCGGCGATATCCCGCAGCGTGGTCATCGCGCCAATCATGGCCCCGTCGTTGAACGTGATGTGCCTGGAATATCCGCCGGGATTGGGATACGACTGCGCCCAACCGCCGTTTTCGTACTGCGCCCGCAACATGAACTCGACGCCCCGCAGCAAGGCCCTTTTGAACCGCTCGTCGCCAGTCGCCTGATACGCCCGGGCGAGCAGCCGCACCTCGGAGTGCGTCGCGCCGTTGTCAAACGTCGAATCCCCGCGTTCTTTGTCCGCCAGCAGCCGTGCCTTGTCGGCATCCGTCAGTTCCCGATCCCGGTCGTAATTCTTCGGCCAGCCGCCACTGTTTCGCTGGTACAGCAGCACGTTCTCGGCGACGTTTCCGTCTTCGCCGGCGAGCGTCACGGCTGTCGCCGCGCCGATCGAGGTGATCGCGATCCACAACACCACCCATCGCCGGACACCATGGAGTTTCACTTTGCAGTCCTCGTTGGTAAGCCGAATGAATGACACTCAGTCACATTCTATCAGCGACACCGTGCGTTGCCACGTTCGGGGCGTGGAAACGCACGGTCGTTTTGTGCAACGCGGCACAAAGGGAATGGGGAAGCGGATAGTGACGCTGAACTTGCCGGAGCGACTGGAATCAAGTCATGGGGGCATCCATGCTTCCGTTTCAGAAAGCCGACGATACCTCTTTGCGTCTCCGCTACCGAGTACACGTTGTCGGGCTTAGAGAGGCTTGCCGCTACCCCCTACAATCTCTCCCGCCTCTTCTCCTGGTTCAATTCCGGCCCCACCTTGCGGCGTTTGTAGGTGACGGTGTAGGTG
>JABMRP010000063.1 GCA_013202535.1 Planctomycetota bacterium | reverse complement strand
TGACGATGTGATGGCCGCTGAAGAGCCGCATCCCGTGTTCTTTCAAGTTCTTTATGGTGAAGCCGCGAAGGATGACGTAGCTGGCGCGCACGGCGATACCGAGATCGTCTTTGTTGCCGGTGTCGATCGTGCAGCCCGTGCCGTCGTACAGCACGTAGGCGCCCGGCCTTCCGGATTTGTCTACGGTAAGCGTGGTGTCGCGATCCGAAACCTTCACCGCGGATTGCACGGGAAAGTCCTCGCTCCAGGTAGTCCCCCGGCACTCGATTCGCCGGCCGGTTCCCTGGACGGTCAGGGCGATGTCGTAGGTCGTTCCCGGCGTCAGGTTCACCAGGCTGCCACGGTAGTCGGCCTTGCAATCCGCGGCGTCGATGGGGTGGTAGCGCAGTGGAAGGCCCGTGTGCCAATGCTGCTGACCGTTGGGGCGGTACTTGACCAGCACTTCATGCTCTGGGCCGCCCTCCGGCGGCGACCAGTAGATGCCGATGCAGTGGAACGTCGGAACCAAAAAGGCCCCGCCCTGGCCGCGCTGCTCTTCCGCGGGAGCCGGCAGGGCAATCGCTACCAGGACGGCGACAATCGTTGCGTGTATCGCGTTTCTCCGCATGGCGTCTTCCTCGATCGGTAAGTTATTTATCGGCCGCCCCTGAATCGCTCGGTTGGGCCTCATTCTTACGGCGGCCGAGGTGCTTCTCGAAAAACGTCAACAGGCTCGGCAAGTGAATCTCGTGCCCTCCTTCGTGGGCAACAAGAGCCACGTTCGTGGGTTGTTCAAAATCTCGATATATCCGCTCGATTTCCTTTAACGCTTCGCGGGCTATCGAAACGGGAAACTGCGAAGGAGGCTCTTTCAACCCGTTCTGACAAAGCAACGCCCTGGGCGCGATCAGCGAGTAGATATCGGAGAAGTCAACCAGTTCTCTCAGCCCCGGAAACTTCCAACACATGCAGTGGTTCTTCTCCATCTGATCCATTTCGGTCAGGAACCCGGAACTCACCGTGGCCTTCACACGCTCATCCATTGCGGCGAGCCACATGACCATCTCCCCGCCAAGTGAGTTCCCGACGCACCCAATTCGTTGTGGATCCACTTCCTCAAGCGATGTCAGGAAATCCACGCAGCGCATGAGATCCCATAAACGCTCGCCCATTAGCGTTCGCCCTTCTTCGTGAACTTCGTGCTGGCTGACGCGAGTCGAGATGGTGACGTACCCTCGTTCGGCGAGGACGTGGGCGCAGCGGTGATAGCTGGCTTTCACATAGCACGTATGGCGAGTGCCGCCATGTCCGGCAACCGCGACAATAGCAGGAAATGGACCTCGGGCGTTGGTCGGCAACGTGAGCACGATCTTAATGCGTCTGGTTGGCGTGGTGTTGATCTCCATCTCATGGAGGACGTATTTGCCCTTGTCTTGGGAGGATTGCGTTTTCGAGTTCAGGGGGTTCTCGGCACCCGGCGAAGGCGGATCCTCTATTTTGAGAAGTCGCACCAGTTTTGTGCGCAATTCCCTCTGCCAAAGCATCGCCTGCGTCTTTTCTCGGGACGAATACGTCAAGGTTCGGAGGTCGTCTTCGCCGGCAGTTGCCTCATTGGCTGGCAACCAGCACATGCACGCCGCACAGACAAAAACCATGCTGGTGGCCATGTAATTTGAAAACATAGGGCATTACCTTCCTGCTTGTGGTGGCCCAACGTCGGGTCCTTGAAACACTCAGTTGACGGGAAATCGCTCTTGGTAGGCCATCCGGAAATCGCCATCGCCGCCGGCGATGGTCAACTCCCGTATGCCGGTGACCATCCACTTACCGTCTTTGTCCGCCGTGGCAGTCTTTGTCTGGCCGGCAAATGCAACCGTGTCCTTGGTGGTCTATTGCACATTACTCCGGTATCTGCTGTCTGCTGGTTGCGTTGTCAATGGCGTTTTCATTTTCGTTGCGCTATTGCTTCTTCCTTCTTCGCGGCCAAGGCGCCGAGCCGGGTGGCAATGTCCTGCAAACTCTTTGGCCATTCACTGAACTCGACGTGTACGGAGTTTTCAATCCGAGGTGTGGCGATCCCCTCGACCAAGTCAGCGGTGGGGTGGGCGTAGACAAAGGCGACCTTGTCCTGACCATAGGTTTGCGGCAAGCTGGCCGCATAGGCCTCGAGGGCCGCCTTGTATCTGGAAGCGTCTTCCCCCATGTTCTTCTCGCCGGGGATCCACACGACGCCGCTTACGGCAAGCGGTGTGTTGGGACTGATGCAGAAGTTGTACGTATGGGTTGCCGTCTCGGTTTCACTGACCCATTGATTGTAGTAGGGCTGGGGGAAGTCGGGCGCCTTTTCGCCCAACGCACGGGGGATGTCCCCGCCCTCCTTGCGCAGCGCGACAATTTCGTCGCAGTACTGCTTGAGCGTGCCAATGTATTGGGTGACCGCTGCTTCGCATACGTCGGTATCAGGGTAGAGCAAGTTCAGTTCGTCCCGCTCCTTTTCAAAGCCGACCGCGGTCTGCATGCCCTTATACGAGACCCAGGTCAGCGGCGGATTGTCCGCGCCCAGTGTGATGATGCCTAGGGGAACGTCCTTCTGCCGCACTTGCGATGCGAAATAGTAGCCAGCCGCGGATGTATCTCGCTCCGTCTCGGTAAAGAGTGCCGGTTGCCAGAATGAGCGGTACTTGCCGCCGCCGATCTCCATGGACCGCTTTCGGGGGACCGGAAAGCGACGCGCCTTGGTCCTTATCTTGAATTCGCGCAGCAGCGGCATGGCCGGGGGCGGCGCTGCGTCGGGGTCTCTGCCCGAGAACGCAAGTTCGCTGCTGACCGCGGTGGATCCGGTCAGTATCCAGACATCGCCAACGACAACATCACGGATCGTCGCTGCGGCTCCGTCGCTACAGGTAACCGCGAGGATGCGTCCCTTCGCCGAGGCGGGCATGGGATCAAGCTCGACCCGCCATTGGTCGAACTCGTTGACCGTGGCCTTTTTCGTTTGATCGCCAAACGTGATCGTGACCTCCATGTCCGACACGGCGAATCCCCACACGTGCACGGGCTTATTCCGCTGGATCACGGCGCCGTTGCGAAGAGGGGTCATGACCTGCAGATAGGGCTTTGGCGGCGGGGGATTCGTTTTTGCCTTCTCCTGGGCCTCCGCCGCGGCGATCGCCTCGGGCAGATCTTCGTTGAACAACTGCGTTGCGTCGAAATAGGCGAATGGAATGGCCGGCAATCCGGCCTCGTTGTAAAGATTGGCGCCGATGGGGCTGCCGCTGTAGGCGTACTGGACGCCGACCGGGTTCGGGACGGCCTTCGAGGTCACGACAACTTCGCTGCCCTCAATCACCGCTTCGGCGGCGTGCCAGGCACGGTCCTTTCCCGCCAGGCGAAAATGCTTGAGCTTCTCGCCGGGCGTCGCTCTGGCCGGTTCGAAATAGGCGGGCGGATCCTTCCGATAATCCGCGGCCATGCCCTTGCCGCCAACCATCAGGCCGCCGCCGGGGCCGCGCTGGTCAAATTGAACGCGCACGCTATTGCCCTTGATGCTGTGTGACTTGTAGATGGGGCCGGTATAGGCAATATCTTTATCGTACTCATGCGCCAGGGCCCAACGGGCGAGGCGCCCGCCGGGATGAAGCTTGTTGAAGTTGTGAATCCCGCCCGGGTTGGCGGGATGGAGATCGTACTGAAGCGCCATGCCGACGTTCTTCGCGCTGGTGAAGAACAGGGTCTGGGCCTCTCGGATATCGGCAAAGCCGACCGAATTTGGATCGGGTTCGCCGTAGCATTGCATCTGGGTGAAATAGAAGGGGAGATCCGGCCGCCCCCAGTTCTTGCGCCAGCCGCTGACCAATGCCTCCATCTTCGCGGCATAGATCCTGCCGTCTCCGGCGTTATGGGTGCCCTGGCACCAGATGGCGCCGCGAATGGCAAACGGGATCAGGGGCGCGATCTTCATGTTGTACATCCGCGACGCACCTTTCCACTCCGAGGCAATCCCCGGCAGACTGGGTCGGGAGAGGACGGTGCCCGGCCGCTTGACATACGTTCCGTCCTGACGCAGCCAGGTGAGCGAACAATTCATTGCCTTTATGGCCCGCATCCGCTGGATCCGCTTTTCGCCCTCGACCCGCCACTTTTTCAGTTCCTCATGGAAATTCGCGTAGGCCTGCCGGCCGTCAGGGGTGCTGGGATCGCTCTGGCGAATCTTGGCGGCGATATCTTGAAGCTTCGGATGCGCGGCGAAGCCTTCGTAGGCGGTCCACGTCTCGATCGGGGTTGCGCCGTGACTGCTGCGCATGATGCCGATGGGGACCTGCAACTTCTCGTGTAGATCCCAGGCGAACGAGAGACTCAAGGCGGAGAATCCGCCCGCTTGTTTCGAGCTCTTCCATCCACCCTCCGCGGTCGTCCGGCTTTGTGGGAACAGAGCGGAACCGGTATCCACCTGGTATTCGCGAATCGGGATCTCTTCTTGTGACCGAGCCATCTTGTTGGCCAGATCTCCGCACATGGACTTGCCGGCTAGCCAGTCCATGTTGGATTGGCCTGAAGCGAACCAGACCTCGCCGACGAGGATATTCTTGAGGATAACGGCCTTGCCCGCGCTGTCGATGATGACCATTTCCCGCGGGTCGGCATTTGCCTCGAGGGCATCAAGCTGGAGCATCCACTTGCCGTTCTTGCCGGTGGTGGCGGTCTTCTTCCGACCGGCGAATTCGACGGATATCCGCGTGCCCGGCTTGCTCCAGCCCCAGACGGGAACGGGCATCTGCCGCTGCAGAATCGCGTTGTCGCAGAACGGCGCGCCGAGTTCGATGGCGGGCTTGGGTTCCGCCGCGGGCGTTTGCGCGGCGGCGCTGCCTGCGAAAGCTGAAAGCAGCATGGCCGCCGCGAGGGCGAAAACCGCTACGGTCCTGGCTGGTCCGTTGATCATTGCCATATCTCCTGTTTGTTGTTCTAGGGGTAACTGATCCGACGGACCAAACCGTTCACTGTTTACGGATCACTAGCCGCCACTTCTTTCACCGGCGGGATCTTCTGCTCTTCGACCCATAATGTAAAGTGTCCGCGAGGAGGCTGAACGCCGTGACGTGGATGGTTGTAGCGGAGGAAGCTGGTGGCCGCGATGGTTACCTTGCCGCCTTTGAACTCGTCGCGGAAGTCGGCGTGGATATGTCCGCCGCGGGGCTGTCCGCCCTGACGCATGCCGACGCCGACGGTCGACTCGGCCAATAACTTGCCGTTGATGTAGATCGCATAACCTTCGCCCGCATTGACGTGGTTGCTGCCGCCGACGACGATTCGGTAACGATAACCCTCTCGCAGCGGCGGAAACTCGAACGTGCCACGCACCAGCAGGACTTCCTTCTCCCACAAGGTTCTCGGTTTTTCGCCGCATCCGCAGTGGCTTCCTCTCTCGCAGAGGCCCAGCGGTTCCGGTTTGCCGTCCAACTGACCGAAGGGTTGCAGTCCCTTCTTCCAACCGGCCCGGACCGCATCGAAGTCCGCCGCGAACCAGTCGGCCATCCCTTGGGGGTAGGTCACCTTCCGGTATCGGTTTCCTTTCTCCACGGGCATCGTCTCCGGCGGATCGAAGCTGAAATAATCCCACTGCCCTTCGCGAAGATCCGGGCCGAACAGGTTCCACTCGTAATCATCGACTCCGGCCGCACGATAGCAGTTGCCCAGGCCGTACATGGCGCCCCGCAGGAACTGGCTGGCTCGCTGCGGTCGCCGGCCGGCGGCTTCGCTTAAGAGCGCCGCGTTGTAACGCGGATTGGCGACGTAGGTCGCCGCAATGCCGTCGAGGATGATCGGAGCGAGCGCCTTTTGTGCGGCCGCCTTTTCTTCATCCGACGGCTCGGCAGTCTGCTCTCCGGCGACGCGATCCGGTCGCGGGGCCCGCGGAAGGGCTTCCGCCTTGCCGCCGACCAGCCCGACCATCGCGCGGCCCAGCGCATCGCCGACGAGCAGATAGGTTTCGGCGTTGCGGTTGTAGTGATAGTCTTGGTTGGACGGCGACTCGTCGACCTCCCGCCAAAAATCACGGGTATCGACCGAGGCGACGGTACCGGCGAACTCGGGATGCTTCTTCGGATCGCCAACCGCCAATTGCGCTTCCGCGATTCTCACAAACTTCTCCGCCATGTTGTGACCGCCGAATCCGACGGTCGCAACCACGGCAGGCATCTTCGGCACCTTGAAATCCTTGCGGACGTCGTTGATCATATTGACCAGGTGCTTCTCATACTCGGCGATCGACTCCTCGGAGCCGCTATCCTTGTGGCCCTGCCACCAGACGAAGCCGGCAATCTCGTAGCCCTGTCCCTTGTAACCCGGAACGACCTTATCGATGTTGTCCAGCGTCTTGCTCACACCCTCGATCATCAGTTTGTATTCGATTGCTTCGTACTTGTTGTCGGGATCGGTTCGGCCGCTGCTGGGCGGGCGGAAATCGAAGCCCAGCGAGCGATTGCCCTGGGCTGTCTTGATCAGCAGGACCTGCTCGTCGTGGAAGGCGCCCATGACGTGGCCGAAGCCGAGCTCCGGACCGATGGTTTTCCCGTTTGAGGTCGCGCTGAGAGGACAGCCTCTGCCGCCCTCCGCAAGCCGCGCTTCCTGGAAATAGACGTCATTGCGGACCGTCCAGGCACCCTCGTCGTCGACAAGCCACGGAAATTTTCCTTCCCGCTTGGTCGCCGCCTCGAGATCGCCGTAGCCCAAGAGGTCCATTTTCTGCATCCAGAACCGGGGCGTCTCGCCCCCCGAGCCGGAGATATTGAACGTGTAACGCTGGCCGGCCTTAAGGGTTACGTCCTGCTTGACCGGCTCGCCGTCGGCGTCCCTGCGGTAGACCTGCATTCGGTCAACTTCCATCACGCGCGACGAACTCGCACCAAATCCGCAATGCACTTGATAGACGCCCGTCTCGGGCACTTCGAGTTGGCCCTGTGCGACCGGCTGGTCGGTCGGCGTACCGCTGGGCAGGTAAACGGTCAACGGTGCGATCTTGTAGTTGCCTACGCGCCAGACTTGCATGGGCCCCTTGGGGGCCACCGGGTCGGCGGTGAGATAGACTCCCGTGTAGAGGTTCTTGGCGCCGCTGAGTTCGCCCATCCCCACCATGTTCGACTGCCCGGCGAGGATGTAGACCTTGACCGGCTTGGTCGCATCGCCCGGCTTGCCATCGGGTTTGGGCAGTTGCGCTGGGACGTCGGCCCCGGCGGCGGGAAGAGCCAGCAGTGCCGTCACGAGGATAATAAACGAAAACACGGCCTTGCAGTGGTGGGTGTTCAACATTCTAGCGCACCTTTCTCCTAGGGTCTAAAGCATGGGAATTTCACTTCGTCTGTCTCTTCATTACGTACCACGATGACCGCCAGCCCACGGGGTTCCGAGTGCTGAACCCACCCGATTCGATAAAGAGGTAGTCATCGCCGCCGATCGTCTTCTCGACCATCTTCAGGGCCTGGTAACGAGTCAGGTCCATCAACGTATCGCCCGACCAGAGCCACATCATGCGGTCGGTCCGGCCCTTGTCCACGAAGGTCATCTTGTTGAACTGAGCCCCGCGGGTGCTGGTCTCCTTGCCGGGCGTGAACTCGTTGATCGTCTTCACAACGTCGACGATATTCCAGGTACCAAGAACCTTCGGGTTGGCGACAAACTTGCCGTCGTAGAGGAACTTGTCGCCGTCGGTCTGCAGTTCCCGATCGTCGGGGTTCTGCCTCGCCTGCCAGGCGGACGTCAGCATGGGGACCACGGTCGCCGATTCCATCACCAGGTCGTCGCCCATCGGCGGCAGCGTCATCTCCTCGAAGTGCAGGCTGATCTTGCCTTGGGGGATGCGTTCGGACGGCTTTACCTTGTACTTGTCGTTGAACCGCAGAAAGGTCATCACCGCGATGGTCACCTCGCCGCCCTGGAAGTCGTCGAGGAAAGCCTTGGTGATGAAAGCGCCTTTCGGTTGACCGCCCGAGCCCCGGCCGTTGCAGCTCTTGGTTTCGATCAACGGCCTGCCGTTGATATAGATGAGATGTCCGCCGCCGGCGCCGACGTGGTTGCCGTCATTGACGCGCAACCGGTAGCGGCGGCCTTCCTTCACCGCAGCGATCTTGAACGTCCCACGCAGGAGCAGAACCTCTTTTTCCCAGAAGGAGTTCACTTTCGTGGCGCCGTAACAGCCCGGTCCGATACACGCGTCCGAGCATTTTGAAATAGGGTGCTGGGGAATCTTACCCTCGTATTGGCCGAAGGGGC
>JABMRP010000615.1 GCA_013202535.1 Planctomycetota bacterium | reverse complement strand
CATGCGACGGTGGCCGTCCGGTCCGCCCCACCGGTATCGACCTCCGGCGGCGGACACAACAGCGCGAGGTCCGCGTCGAGATCACCGACCTGCGGGCTACAATGATAAGCACAGCGCCGACCGAGCAGATCCGCCGGCTTTCGGCCCGTCCAATCGGCAAGCGCCCGGTTGCAGAAGACCAGCCGTGCCCGGTCGTCGACGACGTAGATCGGTTGTTCGACGGAATCGAGCAGCCTGGCCAGTTCGTTTCCGGGGGCTCGAAGGCGTGCCATAAAGACGGTCCGCGGATGGAATTGCGTCAACTACGGAACAACTCGGCGGCGGTGTGACACTCAGTTGTCACCCCGGTTGGTTATACTCCCTGAAATACGGGCAGAACAAGCGAGCCGCCACTGCGGGAAACATACGGGGCAGATTCCGGGTGAGCGGCTCGTTTCTTTCTGATCTGCCCGCTTCTTGACGATATACCAGTCTCCTTCGGCGCTCATTCGTCGTCTTGGGCCGGTATCCGCCACGCGGCGGCCTGCTCGATCGTGGCATCGCCGGTCTGGTTCGAACGATCCAGCAGGAGGCCGGGCAGGAAGCCGACGGCCAACACCAACACGGCACACAGAGTCATGGTTACCCAAGGGCCAGCCCCTCCCTCAGCTTTGGGCGTGCCCAGCGGAGCGCGGAAGTACATGGTGGCGACAACCCGCAGGTAATAGGCGGCCGCCACCGCCGCATTGAGCATGCCGACCACCGCCAGGACGACGAACCCGGCCTGGAGATGGCCGTCGAGCCAAAGGCCGACCGAGTGATCGGGCGTCGGCTGGACTCCCAAGGCTCCGGCAAAAAGGGTCAGTTTTCCCCAAAATCCGGCCAGCGGGGGAATTCCCGCCAGGCTGAACATGCAAACGGCCAATACGACCGCGGGCCACGGCCGGGTGCGTCCCAGCCCGGCCAGTTCGTCAACTCCGTCGACTTGCCGCTTGGGCGACCCCAGATAAGCCAGTGCGGCAAACGCGCCGATGGTGGCCACGGCGTAGACGGCCAAATAGAACAAAATTGCCGAGACACCGATTCCGTTGCCCCAGCGATTGGTGGCTCCGCCGGCTGCCGCCAAAGCGACGGCCAGACCGATCAGCAGATAGCCGGCATGGGCGATCGATGAATAGGCCAGCAGCCGCCGGATGTTGTTCTGCCACAGGGCCATCACGTTTCCCACGGTCATCGTAACCACGGCCAGTGCGACGGTAACGATCCACGCCGCGTGTTCCACGCCCGGCATGGCCAAAAGAACGCGCAGGAGCACGACCATTCCGGCAATCTTGGGCAGGACCGACAGCAGCGCGGCGTTGGCGTGGCTGGTTCCCTGGTAGACGTCGGGCGCGTAGAAGTGGAAGGGGACGGCGGAGATTTTGAATCCCAAGGCGGCAACGATTAGCACCAGGGCGATCTTGGCCAGATCGGAAAAGCCGCCGGCGTTACTCTCGGCAACCCCCGCGGCGATGAGCCGAAGATCGGTCGACCCGCCCACTCCGTACAAGAAGCTGAATCCATACAGCAGGAAAGCCGAGGCCAACAGACTGAGGAAGAAGTATTTCAGCGTCGCTTCCTGCCCGGCCGCGTCGTGGCGATCGAGGTAGAGCAGGATGTAAGTGGGGATGGAAATAAGCTCCAATCCCAAGAACAGCAGCACCAGATCGCTGCTGCCGACGACCAGCGAGAGTCCGGCAACGGCCAGCAGGAGCGCGCCGACATATTCCGACGTCGTGTTGCGGCGCCAGGCGAGCAACACCAGCAGCATGCCCACCGCCAGCGCCGTCCACCGGGCGAAAACGGCCAGCTTGTCGATCGACAGTCCGCCGCCCGAGACAACTTCGCACGGCGAGGAGTTATCCAACCCCAGCGCGGCCAGCAGCAGCGCTCCGGCGGCGCCGAAACACCACGTAGCGCGTCCCTGGAGAAACGCCCCGGCCACGAAAATCGCCACCGATGCCGTCACCAGCACGATCTCGGGAGTCAGCAGTTTCACCGTATCAGTGGTCACGAGTCGGTTCTCCCGCGGCAGCAACTTCGTTGGCGTCGGTCAAGGCTTCTCCCAGTTCCGGTGGCTTCTGGTCCAGCGATTTGGCCGCTTGGGTGGCGATCCCGTCGAGCTGTGGGCTCATGCGGTCGAGGAAGAACCGCGGCTGCACGCCGATCCAGACGACAAACACCAGCAGCGGGGCCAAGGCGGCCACTTCCCGAAGCGACATATCCCGGGGCGCCGGCTCGCCGTCGGCGCGAATCGGTTCGCGAAGCTCGCCGAAAAACACCAGCCGGACCAGCCGCAGCATGTACCACGCCCCCAGCACCACGCCGAGAACGGACACCACCGAGATGATCCGCAGATGGATGACCCAGTCGCCCGGCACGCCGGTCCAGGCGCGCTGAAACATCCCCAGCAGCAGTAGAAACTCGCCGGCAAATCCGTTGAGCCCGGGCAGACCGATGCTCGAGAGCGTCAGCACCAGCATGAAGAACGCCAGCAGCGGCAAGCGGTGCGCCAATCCGCCGAGATCGGCGATCTTCCGGGTGTGGTAGCGCTCGTAGATCATGCCGACCACGGCGAATAGACCGCCGGTCGACAGGCCGTGGTTGACCATCTGCAACACGCCGCCCTGCATACCCAGCGGGTTGAGCGAGAAGATTCCCAACATGCAAAAACCCAGATGGCTGACGCTGGAATAAGCGATCAGCCGCTTGATGTCGCTTTGGGCCAGGGCCACCAGCGCGCCGTATATGATCCCGGCGGCCGCAAGCCACAACACCCAGGGCATGCACGCCGCCGTGGCATCCGGGAGCATGGGCAGGCTGAAGCGGACGAACCCGTACGTGCCGATCTTCAACAACACGCCGGCCAGCACCACGCTGCCCGCGGTGGGCGCCTGCACATGGGCCAGGGGCAACCACGTATGGAAGGGGAACAGGGGCACCTTGATCGCAAACCCGGCAAACAGGGCCAGGAATATCCACAATTGCACCGCCGGGTCGATCGGATGTAACCTCAGGCTAGCGGTCAACTCGGGGATCGAGAAGGTCATCACCCCGTCGGCACTGTGATAAGCGTTCCACAAGACGATGGCCAGCAGTCCCAGGAACGTCAGCACGCTGCCGGCAAGCGTGAAGAGGAAGAACTTGACCGCCGCGTAACGCCGTTGTTCGCTCCCCCAGATACCGATCAGGAAGAACAGCGGGATGAGCGTGAACTCGAAGAAGACGTAGAAGAGGATGATATCCCGGGCGATAAACACCCCCAGCATGCCCGTCTCCAGGAGCAACAGCGTGCCGTAGAAGGCGGCCGGCCGGTCGGTGATCGCCTCCCAACTGATCAACACGCAGGTGACCATCAACAGGGCGGTCAGCCCAAACATCCACAAGCTCAAGCCGTCCAGGGCGATGCTAAAGCGCACGTCGATCGGGCCGTCCTCGCCGCCGAACCAGGAGACGTTGGTCTCGGAGGCGGCAAACTCGGCCTCCCCCACCGGATACTGGCTGATCAACACGACCGCCAGCGCCAGCGTCAGAAGCGTGGTCGCCAGGGCGCTGATACGGACCACCTTGCGCCCGGTCTCGGCCAGTGCCCAGACGCACCCCGCCCCCAGCAGGGGCAACAGAACAGCGGCCAGGAGTACATTGTCCATCAATTCAACTCAAAGGGTACACATCAACAACGAGCCGATCAGGATCAACAGCCCCAGCACCATGGCCAGGGCGTAGAACTGAATCAGGCCGCTCTGCAACGGGCGGAGCGACGCTCCCAACGCGCGCGGCACCATGCCGCAAAAATCGACCGCCGCATCGATCACGTAACGGTCGATCCAATAACAGAGCCGGGCGATCCCCTCCAGCGGCCAGACAACGAGGAACTTGTAGATCGTATCGAAGTAGAACTTCCCATGCGAAAGCCGGTACAACCCCGCTCGGTCCATCGCCCGGGCAATCGCCGCGATTTCCTTGCGATCGCCCAGGTAGAAAAACGCGGCCAGTCCCACTCCCAAGAAAGCGATGACGATGCTCTGAGCCATCACGGCGAAATGCGCGTCGTGCTCGACCGATTCGTGCCCGGCTACCGCATCTTCGGCGGCTGCAAGGTCGGCCTGGCGAGCGAGATAATCCAGCGACGGTGTTTTCCTGATGAACCCGTCGAAACTGCCCCACTGGTATAGTACGATGCCCGCCAGCAGCGAGGCCACGGCCAGGATCCGTAGCGGCCAGACCATCGCGCCGGGCGATTCGTGGGCGTGGTGGCCGGCCTCGGGCGGAATCTGTTCGTCTCCGTAAAACGTCAGAAAGAACGCGCGGAAGGTGTAGAAGGCCGTCAACAGGGCCGTGACCACGGCAGTCCAGTACAACACAGCATAGAACGCTCCCTCCTTGGCGTGGACGGCCAGCAGGATCGTGTCCTTACTGTAGAAGCCGGCAAAGGGAATGATGCCGGCCAGCGCCAGCGACCCGAAGAGGAACGTCCAATGGGTCACGGGCATGAGCCGCCTGAGGCCGCCGAAGCGGCGCACGTCGATCACCCCGCCCATCGCGTGCATCACGCTGCCGGCGCCGAGGAACAACAGGCCCTTGAAGAAGGCGTGCGTAAACAGGTGGAACATGGCGGCCACCACTCCGACCAGCGTGCCGGTGCCCAGGGCCAGGAACATGAAGCCCAGTTGGCTGATCGTCGAGTAGGCCAGGATCCGCTTCAGGTCGGTTTGCGTCAGGGCGATCAGCGCCGCCATCAGGGCTGTGAAGCCGCCGATCAGCGCCACGACGTGTTGCGCATCGGTCGAAGCAAAGAAGAGCGGACTACATCGGGCTACCATGTAGACGCCGGCGGTGACCATCGTGGCGGCATGGATCAGCGCACTGACGGGCGTGGGACCTTCCATCGCGTCGGGTAACCACACGTGTAGCGGGAATTGGGCGCTCTTGCCACAGGCGCCCAACATCAGCAACAGACAGATGGCCGTGGCCACGGCGCCGGTCTTGTAGTTGCCTTCGGTGAGCCGCTCTTGCCCCAGCACGCCGGCGGTGGTGACTTCATCGTCGGCCATCGCCACGGCCACCGTGCCGTCGTCCTTCGTGGTCGTGTCGTGGAAATCGAGCGTGCCGTAGGTGGTCCAAAGGAGGAACACACCCAGGGCGAAGCCGAAATCACCCACCCGGTTGACCAGGAACGCCTTCTTGCCCGCCGCGGAGGCCTCGCGTTTTTGAAACCAGAAGCCAATCAACAGGTAGCTGCAGAGCCCCACGGCCTCCCAGAAGACGTAGAGCAATACGAAATTGCTCACCGACACGAGCATGGTCATCGAGAAGATGAACAGCCCGAGATAGGTGAAGAATCGCCAATAGCCCGGATCGTCGTGCATGTAGCCGATCGAATAGATGACCACCAGCAGCGAGACCAGGGTGACGGCGACCAGCATGATGCTCGACAGCGGATCGGCCCGAAGGGTCACGTCGATGCGGAAATCCTTGGTCTGGCTTCCTTGCGCATCGGTTTCGTCGTCGAGGTCGTAGGCGTTGTCCACGGCGGCCCAGGTCCACAGCGCGAGGACCGATTCGTAGCCGACTTTCTGATTACTGTCTTCGAGAGCCGCAGCCTTATGCACTTCGTTCAACAGCAGCAGGCTAGCCAGGAACGAGCCGGCCACGGCCGCGACCACCGGCCAGTGGCTCCGCTGGCGCAATACCCGGCGCCCGAACACGGCGGTTACCAGCGTGGCAACCAACGGCAAGGCCGGAATGGCAATCAGCAGTGTTTTGATATCAAACATGATCTCGGTAATCGGTCCGCTCGGGATCCGCTTCCGGCCGCACGCCGGCCGGGGGAAGCTTGGGCCAGTCGGTGCGAGCCGGCTCGGGTAACTCGGGAATCTGCTGGTCGACGTACGCCGGCTGATCTTCTTCGCGCAACTGCTGCCACACGGCAATGTCCAACGTGCCGCGGCGGCGGAACAGCATCAAGAACAACGCCAGCGCGACGGCCGCCTCGCACGCGGCCACGGCGATGATAAACAGCACGAGCATCTGGCCGCCAAAGGCCCCGTCGTTGTGAAAACGGCACCACGCCACCAGACTCAGCGACACGCCCTGCAACATCATCTCGACGGCCAGGAACATGACGATCAGGTTGCGCCGGCTGAGAAACCCGATCAGACCGATGCCGAACAGCAACGCACCGACGGTCAGGTAGTTGTGCAGCCAGGCTATCTCGTGTTCCATCATGCTTCTCGCCTCGCCGCCGAGGAAACGGGTTCGTTCTCGTCTTCCGGGGGAGTCTCTTGCGGAGCCGTCTCGTGGCCGGCAACGATGGCCGCCGTGCCAATCAGGGCGACCAGCAGCAGCACCCCGGCCACCTGCACGGCCACCAGATGACGCCCGAACAACTCGCTGCCGAATCGGGCAACGTGGCGCTCGGTCAGTACGCCGTCGGCCAATGCCCGGTCGTGTTCTTCGATCGCTTGTGCCGCGCCGTCGGGATTGGACAGCGCCACGTCTTGGGCCGTCTTTCGGGGACCGGCCAGCACGGTGGTAATGGTCATGGTGAGGATGCCCACGATGACCGCCCCGGCCGTGGCCGACAGGGCCGCTTCCCAACTCATCCGGTCGTACGGGGCGCGGCCTTCCGGATCGGCCAGCATCAACACGAACAGAAAAGTCACCAGAATCGCCCCGGCGTAGACCACCACCGTGGCAACGCCCAGGAATTGGGCCCCCTGCAAGAACAACAACGCCGCGGTGCCCAAGAGCGACAGCGCGAGCCAAACCGCACAATAGACCGGATTGCGCATGGTGACCGTCGCCACCGCCGCGACCAGGGTCACGGCGGCGAAAATGGCAAACAGCGAACTGTCCACCCAATCGCCGACGCCGTGCAACTGCGAAGCCAGCAATCCTCCCGCGGCCGATCCCAACGCCACGCCGGCCATCCGCCCGCGCGACGAACGCCCCGGCAGCAGCGCCCACATCGCCGGAGCGCCTAGCAGGGTGGCAAGGATGAATACCCAGGGCGAATCGTTCACGGTGTGTCTCCCGGCGCGTCGGGATTGTCGGACGGCGTCTTGTCGGACGAAGGCTTAGCAGCCGACTGCATCGGCTCGGCGTCTTTCGTCTTGTCGTAAATGCTCAGCAGCTTCTCCTTGTCGAAGATCATCTCCTCGCGGCTCTTGCCCGACAGATCGTACAGGCTGGTCAATTCGATCGCGTCGACCGGGCAGGCCTGCTCGCACATGCCGCAGAAGATGCACCGCAGTTCGTCGATGGTGAAGCTCTCGGGATACTTCTCCCGATCGGGCCAGGGGCTTTCGGCGGCGATGATGTCGATGCAATGGGCCGGGCAGGCCGTGGCACAAAGGAAACAGGCCACGCATTTCACCCGCCCCTGCTCGTCACGATTGAGCCGGTGAACGCCCCGGTAACCCAAGGGGTCGGCCATCTCGTGCCGCTCCTCGGGAAAGCTGACCGTTACCTTCGGGCTGAACAGATGCCGCACGGTGGTCGTTAGTCCGCCGATGAACAGCGGCAGGAACGTCTTGCCCGTCCAACCCAGCATCGGCTCCTCGATCCAGCGGATGTTCTCGTCGTCTCGTTTCACGGCTCGATTTCCTCCCGCTGCTGGGCTGGTTCCGCATCAATCGAATCCGCGGCGCCGATCGGCAACGCCTGACTCTGCCCGGGCGCGGGAATGATCGCCGCGGTGACCACCCAACTGACCACCAGCGTGATCCAGCCGACGGCGGCGACCAACACGACTTCGCCTACTCCCAGCGCGTCGGCCATCTGCTTGCCGTATTCCACCAACACGGCCAGCACCACCAGATTGACCATGCCCAGCGGCAACATGACCTTCCAGGCCAAGACCATCAATTGATCGAAGCGGAACCGGGGCCAACTCCATCGGGCAACCATGAAGAAAAGGATGACGGCGAGCACCTTGGCCAACAACACGCCCACGCGAAGGAACGCCTCGAGCCATCCCCCCAGCCAGCCGCTTACCATGTGCTCGCTGCCGGTGATCCAGGGCAGATGCCAGCCGCCGAAGAAAAGGATAACGATTAAAAACGCGGCCACGATCATGTGCAGGAACTCGGCCACCAGGAACATCATCAGCTTGATGCCCGAGTATTCGGTGTGGTATCCGCCGACCAATTCTTGCTCGCTTTCGGACAGGTCGAACGGCAACCGGCCCGACTCGGCGAGGGCGGCCACGGCAAACACGAAGAAGCCCAACGGCTGCACCAGGACGTTCCACCCGTGGGCGGCCTGCTGGGTAATGATCTTGTCCAACTGCAGCGAGCCGGTCATCAGCACCACGCCCAACACACCCAAGCCCAGGGGGATTTCGTAAGAGATCAGTTGAGCCGCGCTGCGCAACCCGCCGTAGAAGGCGTACTTGTTGTTACTGGCCCAAGCACCCAGGATCACGCCGTACACGGCGATCCCGCCGACGGCAAACACGTAGAGCATGCCGACGTTGACGCCCGGGGCGATGACCAGTTCGATCGGTTCGCCGCCCAATACCGGGGGCAAGACACTACCAAAGGGCACCACGGCAAAGACGGCCAGGGCCGCGCTGAGCAAGAGCACGGGCGCGACGAAGTAGAGCAGGCGGTTGACGTGGCCGGGAGTGAACTCTTCCTTGAAGATAAACTTCACGCCGTCGGCGATCGGCTGGCCCAGGCCAAAGATGCGGATCTTCGTCAGCGGGATACCGACGCGATTCGGCCCGCGCCGATCCTGGATCCACGCCGCCATCCGCCGCTCCAACAGCACCAAATACGAGGTGCCGCCCATCAGGCCGGCGATGACCAGTGCGATCTTAACAAATGCTTCGACGGCAAGTAAGAGCATGGGGATGCTTGGTTGGAGTGTCGGTTATTTGGCTCGTTGTTTACGGCAACGCCAGGCACAAGTGCCTGGGCTAAACGAAACTATACGGTCGCTTCGCCGGCGGCTGTCGTGCCGCCGGCCAGTAGGTTTCCTTTCAAATCCACGCCCACCTCGGGTAT
>JABMRP010000062.1 GCA_013202535.1 Planctomycetota bacterium | reverse complement strand
GAAGAAGCAAAGCCCGAAGAAGCAAAGCCCGAAGAGCCTAAGCCGGAAGAGCCTAAGCCGGAAGAAGCGAAGCCGGACGAGCCCAAGCCGGAAGCAGAAAAGCAGCCGGAACCGGCTAAGTAGCTTCAAGCGAAGAGAGGCCGCGACGCCATGAGACTGCGTCACACGAACTCAAGTTGTCTGTGGCCCATCTTTCTCACCGCATGGTTCTTGGCCCCCTATCGGCCACCACTTGATGCGGCCGAACCGATACCGGCGGGCAAACCGTGGCCGCTGCACGTAATCGACGGTTCGTCGCAAGGCGCCGACGGGGTTCGTCTGGCGGAGATCAACGGCGACGACCGGATCGACGTGACCACCGGTTGGGAAGAAGGGGGAATCACCCGAGTCTATCTTCAGCCCCGCGGCGACGCGGTTGGCCAACCGTGGCCGGCGGTCACCGTGGGCAAGACCCCCAGCGTGGAAGATGCCGTGCCGGTCGATCTCGACGGCGACGGCCGGACCGACGTAGTCAGTTGTTGCGAGGGCGGCCGCCGGACGATGTTCGTCCATTGGGCGCCGCCGGAGGCGCGGGACTACCTATCGCCGGCCGCGTGGAAGACCGAACCGCTGCCCGCCTCGCAAGGCGTGATGATGTGGATGTTCTGTGTGCCGATGCAGGTGGACGGCCGCGCCGGGGTCGACCTGGTGGCCGCGGGCAAGGGGGGCGACGCGCGGATCGGCTGGTTCGAGGCGCCCGACGATCCTCGCGATCTGGCCGCGTGGCGGTGGCATCCGATCGGCCCGGCCGGTTGGATCATGTCGCTGCGAACCTTGGATGTTGACGGCGACGGCGACCGCGACATTCTCGCTTCCGATCGGCGCGGTCCCTTACGCGGTTGTCGCTGGCTGGAGAATCCGGGCACTGGGCCATCACAAACCGAATCTTGGCGTAATCACTTCATTGGCGGCCGGGAAGACGAAGTGATGTTTCTGACCACGACCGGCGGAGATACCCAAGGCACGACGCAGGTACTGGCCGCGGTTCGCGGCGGCGGGTTCCTGCATTTCCGCCGTTCGGCGGTCGGCCAGCCGTGGACGTCGTCGCGGATACCGCTGCCCTCGGGAGTCGGCTCGGGCAAGGGGATCGGCATCGGCGACGTCGATCTCGACGGCAAGCTCGATCTGGTCTTCACCTGCGAAAGCGCCGGGGGCGAAAAGTCGGGCGTCGCCTGGCTCGCCGATCCCCTGGAGTCCACCGACGCGACACCGACGGCTCACGAGATCAGCGGTCCGCGGGGGATCAAGTTCGACCGGCTCGAACTGCTCGACCTCGATGCCGACGGGGATCTCGACGTGATGACCTGCGAAGAAGGCGAACCGGTCGCCGGGCGTCGCCACGGGCTGGGAGTCATCTGGTACGAAAACCCCACTAGGTGAGTGTGTGTCCGGCCGCGTGTCGATCTACGGGAGATTGACCAGGAACGACGAGTTGTCGGCGACCCCGAACATCGGCCGGTAGGGGCTGGCCTGACCGCCGCGACGTCCCGGATACCATACGAGTTGAAGCATCACGTTCCACGATTCCGCTTCCCGCCCGCCCGAATCGCTGCTCTGGCTGGGAATCAGGTAGTTGAAGTTACTTTCGACGGCCCATTTCGGCCCGATCGCGATGGAGAAATCTCCGCCGAGCAACCCGTCGCCCTCGCCGGTAAAACCAGCCCATCCGCGCAATTGACCCTCGTTGGCCAGGGGCGTGCGGATGAAGAAGGCGAAGAGGTCGGTCGGAGTCATCGTGCCCAGGGCCACGTTCCTGTCGGTCACGTCCTCACTTCCGGTTCCGATGGCCCCCCAGAAGCCGATCTCGCCTCCGTAGGGCCCGAGGTAGCTGAGCTCAATTCGCATCTGGTCCAAATTGGCCGAACTGTCGTAGTAGTAGCTGTCGTGCATCATGTCGAAGGCCACGCCCCATTGCAGGCCGCAGCAAACGGCGCGGCGAAAGACCGCGGCCGTGAAGAAAACCTGGTCGCGACTACCCGTATAGACGGGCGCGCCCGCGGCGGGCGCCTCGCTTCCCTCGAAACTGCTATGCACGGCTTGAAAACCGATCTGGTAACCGATACCAGCCGGACCGCCCAACGCGGCGCCCCAATTGATCCCTTCATGGAAACCGAAGTTCCCGTTTCGGCCGTTGTCCACCAGTCCCTTGAATCCCTGAACACCGGCAAACAGCGACAGATTGCCACACCCAAATGCCCGGCCCAACAGCCCTCGCTCTCCGAAGGGACCACACGGCATGGGGCAATCGAAGCACTCTCCACAGTCCGGCGACCCGCAGCCGGACCCACAGGCCCCGCCCATCACTTGGCCCTCGGGCATGGGAATGACCTCGGGAAACGTCCCCTCGATGATCACTTCGTCGGAGTCCAACAGCGGTCCGTCGTCGTAGACTACCGTGGCGGTCTGCCGGGGAATCGCTGGGCCGACCATCTGATTGCCAACCATCTGATAGCCGGCCGACGTTCGCCGGGCCAACCGTGGCTGCGCCGAACGGGTTCCGGCAGGGGCGACGCGGCCACCGGAATTCTGCCAACGCAACTGAGCGTTTCCTTGGTCGGCTAGGGTCAGTATCAGCCCCAGACCGAGAGATCCAACGGCCATGCACTGGAGGAATTTCATAACTCATACCTTTTCGGGGGGGAATTGCGGCACGAAACCACTTGCTTTCACAAGTGGGCTCGACTCCGTTATCGACACCACGCAATCGGAACTTTCGTCAAAGTCTTCGTTATCCTAAAAACAAGCCTATATTTCCTAAATTACCACTTCGCGGATAATGTCAGTGGCCGTATCGGATTCCGACACATGGGAATCCCAAATCCGAGCGCGCAAGCCTTTTTGTAGACCACTCAGACCTCCCAAAGCCCCACATCGGCAAAACAGCTATAGTTCCTGCAATCGCTACACGATGACAACACTAAGGGGCGGCCCAGAGTTTCGCACTTCAGGACCAGAGTTGAATGATGCAAAGGATTTCGTTGATCGCCGCCGTGCTGCTCGCGGGCTGCGTGTTGACTGCGTGCTCGCGTCATCGGGGCGGCAGCCCCGCGAGCACAGGCCCCGCCGAGGGGTTCCTCAGCGAGGCATTGCCCTCGGTGAGCGAGCGTGGCTCGATCTGCGCGGATGTGACCGCGCTGGAGTCGTATCCGACGCCGGATGGGACCCAGCCGGAATCGCTAACCCCAATCCTCTATCAACAACTCGACGCGGCAACGTGCCGAGGTCGTGCGGCGGCCCATGCGTGGCTGGCCGGTATTTTGAACAACGAGCGTCGGCTGTTGGGATCCGTGGCCACTGACGGGGACCAGCAGCAGGCTTGTGCCGCGGGAATCCATCGCCGGGTTCTCGCCTTTGGGGCCCAGGAAGACCGCAACCGGGCGGCCGCCGCGGCCCTGGAGGCGTTTTATCTATTGGCGGAAGCTGAATTCGGAAGCGACATGACACGGCAGGCCCTCGAAGAGAGCCAACGGGCAATCGACCATTTCAAGCAACTGCGGGAACAGGGCTTCGAGGTACACATCGACGGCGGCCTGCTCCGGCGGCAACACCTGGCGTTGCTCGACCGCCGGGTCGAATTGCAGACGTCGATTCGGCAACTCAACGGCCGGCTCGGCCAGCTTCTCGGCCTCGATGCCGACGACGGGACACCTCTCTGGCCGGCCGCCGACTTGACCGTCGACGTCGAACCGATCAACGTCGAGCAAGCCGTTGACGAGGGCATGGCCCATCGGGCCGACGTCGGCGTGATCGTGATGTTGCGCAGGCGGCTCACCAAAGATTCCCTGGCCGGTGTTCGGCGGGCGCTTGCGCGCGTCGACGGTCTCATCGGCGGACCGTTTCCGGCCGGCGCGCCGCTGGGCGTGCTCAAGATCTTGCGAACGCTGTGCGGCGACGGCGACGACGACTGCGAACTGGCGATGCGCCGCGCCCAGTTGGACCGCCTGCTGGTGGCGCGAAGCGAGGCGGCGACCGCGGAAATCCGGCAAGCCGTCCACCAGATAGACGACCGCCTGAAGCGGACCGCTCTGGCAAGGGATATGCTGATCGACCACGAGCGCGAACTGAAGCGAGTCACCGACAAGCACAAGGCGACGGACGCGTCGACGTTCGAGGTCAGCGCGGCGCAATTGAACGTGTTGCGAGCCCGGAGCGAACTGGTGCATCAGGTCGTTGCCTGGAAGATCGCCAAGATGAAGTTGCGGCAGGCACAGGGGTTGCTGGCGGTCGACTGCGGTTACGTCGTGCCGCGATAATACGCCTTACTGCCGCTCGAAGAGCGATTTGCGGAGTTCCTCTTCGAACGAGGCGCTGGTCCGCATGACGGTCTGGAACACCTCGTTGCCCAGCCAGTAGAGCGAGGCGTCGGTTTTCGCCCGAATGGTCGCATTGCGGGGCTCGCCGGTCAGCAGGGCGGCCTCGCCGAAGAAATCGCCTTCTCCCAGCGAAGCCACGGTCTGGTCGGTGCCGTCTTTTTCGACGATCACGTCGACCTCGCCGTGTCGAATCAGATAGAACTTATCGCCCGGCTCCCCCTGGCGAATGATCACCGAGCCAGCGGCCACCTTTTCCGGCACCATCTGATCGGCCACTTGCGTCAGGGTTCGCGGAGTCAGTTGCGTGAAGACCGAGCAGCCCTTGATGAACTCGCAGATCTTGGCCGATTCCTTCACCAGCACATTCGATTTGATCCGCCCGTCGACCATGTTCACGATGCGGTCGGCGACGTCGAGGATCCGGTTGTCGTGGGTGACCATCAACACGGTCACCTGCTCCCGCGTGGCCAGCTCTTGAAAGAGGGTCACGACGTCGCGGCCGGATTTCTCGTCCAGCGCTGCGGTGGGCTCATCGGCCAGGATCAACCGCGGCCGGTGGATCAGCCCGCGAGAGATCGCCACGCGCTGCTTCTGGCCGCCGGAGAGTTCGGCCGGCTTGTAGTGGATGCGGTGTTCCAGTCCGACCCGGGAGAGCATCTCGGTGGCCCGCGGCTTCATCTCGCTCGGAGCAACGCCGACCAGTTCCATGGCCATTTTGACGTTTTGATACGCGGAGAGCGACTCGAAAAGGTTATGGGCCTGGAAGATGAACCCGATCTGTCGGCGGAGGTCGATTAATCGTCGGGCGCTGGCTCCGCGCAGTTCACAACCGAGCACGTTGAGGCTCCCCGCCTGCACGGTTCGTAGCGTTCCGATGAGCGTCAGCAGCGTGGTTTTGCCAGAGCCGGAGGGTCCGGTCATGATCACGATTTCGCCCCGGGCCACCTCGAGTTCGTTGTCGAAGAGCACTTGTTTCCGCAGTTCTCCCTCGCCGAACGAGTGCTGCAAACCACCAATGCGGATCGCCGGTTCGGTGCTGGGTTGGTCTGCGCTGGGCGTTGTGTTGTCCGGCATTCGAGCGTCTCCACGAAAACTATCTGTCTCGCGTCATTCCGACCCGCGGGATGCCACCTGCGGGCTTGGCCACGATTCCCTAATCGCTAATCGCTAATCCCTAATCGCTACTCAAAACAACTCCGCCGGGTCGGCCGACAATACCTTTCGCATGGCCAGACATCCGGAGCCAACACACATGAAGATCGTCAACAGCAACACCAGCATAATCCGCTGGAAATTGAGCACCAGCAAAAGACCCGTTTGCCGGGCCAGTACATGATAAAACGCCGCGCTGATCGCCAGCCCGGGTAAGAAACTCAGCAGCGACAGCAACAGCGCCTCCTGAAGAACGAAGCCGACGAAGTACCGGTTGCGGTATCCCATGGCCTTGAGCGTGGCGAATTCGGCGACGTGATCGGCGACGTCGGCAAAAATAATCTGGTAGCAGATAATCACTCCCACAACGAACCCGATGATGGTCCCCAGCGAGAAGATAAACCCGATCGGCGTGGCGGTGCGCCAAAAGGCGGTCTCGGTTTCGAGAAACTGCTCTTTGGTAAAGGCGACGACGTCGTCGGGCAGCGCCCGTGGGCGGCCCGAATCGGGATTGCCGTTGAGATAATCCAGCACCTCGTCGACATCGGTTCCCTCGTCGAGTTGCACGACGGCCAGATCGACGGCGTCCAGCGGATCGGCTCCCAAGGCGCGGTCGGGGAAGTAGCGGGCGAAATTCTCGGTGCTCATGACGAGATTGCCTTCGTTGGCAAAATCGGTCCCCAACTCGAACCGACCGACCAGCCGGATCGGACGCCCCGAGAGGGTCGCCGCCGTCTGGGACAACTCACCGGGAATGTGATACTTGGCCTTGCATTTCACGTCGGCCAGCGCCGTATCGGGTTGCCCCAATTCCGCGTGATAATCCTCGATGCCCCGCGCCCGAAAAACCGGATCGCCCAGGTGATACGCCAGGGTGCGGATCGGATAGCCCGGGTATTGTGGCGGCGCGTCGGGGCCGTCGGCAAGTTGCCATTCCGAACGGCGTGTTTCGATGTAGAGCGGATACGCCCCCTGGACGCCGGGACACGCCCGAATCTGGTCCAGGCGTTTCTTGCCGAACGTTTGCCGGGCCAGGAGCGAGTAATGTGCCCGATGGACCACGAGCACGTCGGCATCGAGATCGTCGATCAACTTCACGGCGCTGTCGTACAGCGCGTTTTCGAAGCCCGTCTCCATGAACATCAGCAACACGGCAAACCCGATCCCCAACAGCGCAACGGCGAGCCGGCGCCGGTTGTGCGTCAGGTTCTTCCAGGCCAGCGGTACGGGGCAATGAAACATGGCGTCGGCTGCCGCTCTCCCTTCTTCCCTAATCTCTAGTCCCTACTCAAAACAAATCCGCCGGATCGGCCGCGCGCACCTTGCGCAGGGCTCCCAAGCCCGACACCATGCACATGACCACCGAGAGTATCAGAACGAAGGCAATCTGCGGCCAGGTCGTTTGCATGGGCAAGCGGGCCGCCGCTCCGGTGATCCGGTAGAGAATCTCGGCAATGAGCAGTCCCGGCACGAACCCCAACAGGGCCAGAGCGGCCGCCTGCTGTAGGACGACCTTGGCCAGATACCCGCCGTCGTAACCCATCGCCTTGAGGGTGGCATACTCGGCCAGCCGGTTGGCCACGTCGCTGTAGAGCACCTGATAAACGATCGCCGTTCCGACCATCAGGGCAACCGCCACGCCGAGCTGGAAAATGATGCCGATCGAGGTGTTCTTCACCCAACGATTCACCTCGAACCGGTTCACTTCCTCGCGGGTCAAGACCACGACGTCCTCGGGCAGTTGCTCGCTCAAGGCGCGAGCCACGACGGCCGGATCGCTTCCCGAGGTCACTTTGAGCAGTCCCAGGGTGACGTCGTCGGGCGATCTTCCTTGAATGCGGCAGAACCCTTCGTCGCTGAGAATGAGTGACCCGTCGGCCACAAAGCCCGTGTCCAGGGCGAAATGT
>JABMRP010000614.1 GCA_013202535.1 Planctomycetota bacterium | reverse complement strand
GGCCATCGCTTCGATGCGGTCGAGATCGGCCTCGGAACGGGGTCGGTCGGGGCGAAGCGGTTGAGGTGGGTCTTCGAGAATCAGCGGCTGTGTCGGCGGATCGCCGGTCGACTCGGTCACGTCGGCGGGCGTCTCTCCACCCAGCACCAACGCAACCGCCACCATGAAGCTCAACGGGACGAACCATCGCGATAAGACACTCACGGCCACTTCCCCCTTACACGCCCGCGGGATCGCTCCGCGGGACTTGCGCCAAGACCACGTTCCTTTTGTCAGAGTCGTTTCGCCAGACTTCTATCGCGGCTTCCGCGGGGCGATTTTCGACGAGCCGGACGCTTTCTTTCCCTTGCTCGGGGGCGACTTCTGCTTGGCGGCGGATGATTTCTTCTCTGCCGCCGCTGGCTTCTTGGATGGTTCGCCCGCCTTCTTCTTGGTCTCCGAACCCTTGCCCTTGGACGCCGTCAGTTTCGACTCGGCGTCGGCCTCGGCGTCCTGCTTTGCGGAGGACGCCTGTTTTCTCCCGCGGCGTTTGGGTAATCGGTCTTTGCAGTCGGGAGCGATTTGCAGCAAGATCCGATGCAGTTCGGGTGCGTAGGGGTTTTTGGTAAAATCGGCCCCCAGTTGGTGTAGCAGCGAGGCGAACTCGACACCGTTGCTCTTGGAAATCGCTCGCTCCAACCCCGACACCACGCCGGCCTCGATGTCCTTCTCGCTAACCAGCCCGACCACCTGCAAGCAGCCCAACGTACCCGAATCGATGGCAATGGCGTGCCCGGCCAGCGCCGTTTGGACCACGTAAGCGATCGAGAAATTGGACGTGCCGTCGATTGCCCGGAGATGCTCCACGGCCGGTCCGAGGTTGAGCTTCAGCAACGCTTCTAATTCGAAAGTGTAGGAGTCCTCGAAGGTGCTCTGCAGCACGCGTTTGAGGCGATTGGCCGCGGCCGACGGATCGGGTAGCACTGCCATGACCTCGGCCAGTTCCTTCACCGTGCTGACGCGCACTTCGTTGAGATCGAAAAATGCCTCGACGACCGCCGCCAGAGCTTCCTCGGCAACGTCGTAATGGGCGTCCTCCAGACAGCAGGCAAACAGCAGGTGTTCAAACACCGGCCGCTCGATGCTGGAGACGACCGGCTTGTATTCCTTCTTCAGAACCTTGCAGAGTTTGTTCAACTGCGTCGTGCGACTGGAAGCCATGGGAACTGCCGTTTCAGAAAGGAGGGGTCGACGGACACGCTGGTCGGTATTTCTTGCTTCGAGTTCTTGCCCCAACTACTCGGCGTCTGGCAACGGCTCAGGGAGTACGCGATCAAGGATCTGCGAAATCTCGATCGATCGTTTCACGCCCTGATCGAGCTTGAACTGCAGCCGCGGGGTGTAACGCATGTCGATGCGATCGGCGAGTTTCGCCTGCAGGAAGCCGGCGGCATTCTGCAAGCCGCGAACGCTCAATTGCTGCTTCGTCTCGTCGCCCATGACCGAAACGTGGACTTTGGCATGACGCAAGTCGCCGGAGACCTCGACATACGTGACCGTCACGTCCCGGACGCGCGGATCCTTGAGCTCGGTCAGAATGGCCATACTGACCGCTACGCGGATCGCTTCGGCTGCTTTTTGGACACGTCGAGAAGGCATCGGGGTCAGATCACCGGGAGGCGGGGAAAACTAGATACTGCGGGCGACTTCTTCGATCTTGTAAGCTTCGAGAAGATCGCCCTCCTTGAGATCGTTGTATCCGATCAGCTTCATTCCACACTCGAAACCTTCGCGGACTTCCTTGACGTCGTCTTTGATTCGCCGCAACGAATCGAGCGGGTATTCGCCGATAATGCGGCTTTCGCGAATGATTCGAACTCGCGAGCCCCGTTCGATCGTACCGGCCAACACGCGACAACCGGCAATCACACCCAGCCGGCTGATCGAGAAAAGCCGCTGCACCAAGGCACGTCCCAATTCCTTCTCTCGCTTCTCCGGCTTGAGCATACCCTCCAGGGCCGCTTTGAGATCCTCGGTTATCTTGTAGATCACCTCGTAACGGCGGACCTGCACGCCGCGTTCTTCGGCCAGACGGCGGGCCCCTTCGTCGGGCACCACGTTGAACCCGATAATCACCGCGTCGGAGGCGTCGGCCAGATGGACGTCGGCCTCGGTCACTCCGCCGACGGTCGCCTGAAGGATCTTGAGTTGGACCTCGGGATGTTCCAGCTTGGTCAGTTCCTTGCGGATCGCCTCGATCGAGCCGCGTACGTCCGCCCGAAGAATCAGGTTCAACATCTGAACCTCTTCCTTGGGGCCCAAATGCTCGTGGAGATTCTCCAAGGTCACGTGCTGTACCGGCCCGAGAAGCGACTGCTGGCGGGCTTCCATCTCGCGCTGTTCGGCGATTTGCCTCGCCTGAACGACGTCGTCGAGCTTGTAGAACGCCTGGCCTGCTTCGGGGGCGACGTTCAGACCCGTTACGTCGACGGGAGTCGACGGCCCGGCTTCCTTGTGCCGCTTTCTCGGGCGGAGCGTATCGTACATCGCCTTGACGCGACCGTATCCCGATCCGCACACCACCACGTCGCCAATGCGAAGTGTCCCGGTGCGGACCAGCAGTTTGCTGACCACGCCCAGGCCCTCGTGCAATCGGGATTCGAGGCAAGTACCTCGCGCCGGAGCGTCGGGGTTGGCCTTGAGTTCGTGGACTTCGGCGACTAACAGCAATGTTTCCAGTAGGTCGTCGATCCCTTCACCGGTGGTGGCGCTCGTCTTGACCACCTCGACGTCTCCGCCCCACTCGACGGGCAGCAATTCGTTTTTCGCCAGATCCTGCAGCGTTCGCTGCGGATCCACGCCGGGTAGGTCCATCTTATTCAGGGCCACCACAATGGGAACCCCGGCGGCGCGGGCGTGGCTGATCGCCTCCTCGGTCTGGGGCATGACGCCGTCGTCGGCCGCGACGACCAACACGGCGATGTCGGTGACGTTGGCACCGCGTGCCCGCATCTCGGTAAACGCCTCGTGTCCCGGCGTATCCACGAACGCCAGCGGCTTCCCGTTCTTCTCAATCCGGTAGGCGCGAATGTGTTGCGTGATGCCGCCGCTCTCGGTCGAGACGACGTCGGTCTGGATCAGCCGATCCAGCAGCGATGTCTTCCCATGGTCGACGTGGCCAAGGAAGGTGATGATCGGAGGCCGTTCCTGTAAGAGCGCCGGATCGTCTTCCTCTTGCTCCACCGCGGTCAGCAGTCGATCCTCCAGCTTGACCTTTCGCCGGATCTCCACCTCGACGCCAAGTTCGACGGCGACCAATTCGGCCAGCTCGGGGTCCAACTGGGCGGTTATGGTACACATACTCCCCAGCCCCATCAGCTTGCCGATGACCTGGGCGGCCGGCACGCCAACCGCCTCGGAAAAGTCGCGCACGGTACAGGGCATTTGCAGCACGACGTCCCGCTTGCGCGGGGCGGCCGTGTTGGCACCCGTGCGTCGAATGCGCCGATCGCGTCGCATCGACCCGCCGTTCTGTCCGCGCGGCCGCCTGGTCCCGGTCGTGGCTCGCTTGCGTTTGAGTTGGCGCTGCTCGCGACCGCCGAGCGTGGCTCCCTCGGCGCCCTTCTTCTCCGTCCCGGCGCCCCCGCGGCGACCGCGTCCGATGGTCTTTCCAACGGCGGGAGTTGCCGGCTTGGATTCCGCGACGCCCGGTTTCGATTTCGCCTTTGGCTTGGTCGTCTTGCGCCGTTCCTCGTGCTTTCGCAGGTGTTCGGCCAAAGGCTTCGTGCCCGCTTTGCCGGCCGCCCGCATGACGTCGGCGGGGAGACGAATGTCCGGTTTCTGCGGAGCCGGCTCGGAGGGCTTCGGTTTCTCCGTCGGCTGTAGGGCCATTGGCACGGGCGCCAGATTGATGGTCGGGGAGGATTTCCCCGGTGGTTTGGCCGGGCCCGGTCTCTTCGGCTTTCTCGCCGAGGAGAGTTCCTGCGGCCTCATGGCCGAGGAGAGGTCCCCGGGTGGTCTCACCGGGGCGAGATCATCGGGAACAATCGCCGGGGAGAGTTCCTCGGGCGGTAGATCGGGGGAGAGTTCCTCGGGTGGGATAGCCGTCGCGGGTTCATCGAGTGGAACAGCCGTGGCGGGTTCCTCGGGCGGGATAGCCGTCGCGGGTTCCTCGGGCGGTCCGGCCGTCGCAGGCTCCTCGGCGGGACGGGGTTTCTCCCGCGGCCCGGGCGCCTTGCTGATCATCGCGGGCACTTTGCCACCGGCCGAACCTCCCGGCGCGATGTAGTCCTCGCGGCGAAACTCGGTGGGCGCGACCTCTTGGGCCGCGATTCCCGCGCCACCCAAGCCGCTTCGGGCCACCGGCATTCTCGCCCTGGCGGTTGCCGACGTCTGGCTGACGGCAGAGGACGGCGAGGCACCGGCTTTCCTGCCACCGGCCAAGTATTCGCGAACTTGGACCTCTTCCTCGTCGGTCAAGCTAGCCAGCGCAGACCCTTTTCCGGTGACTCCCGCTTCTCTGCAGATATCACCCATCGCTCGACTATCGAGCTTCAGTTGCTTAGCTAGGGCGTAGATACGAACCGGCAAATCAACTCTCCCAGTTACATCAGGACGCCGAAGTCCACCGATGGGCAGCTCGGCTCCCGAAAAATCGTGGATAACCTTATCTCTTACGTCTGCATGTTTTGCTCTCCCTCAAAGGGCTCCCACGCGGACCACGGCGTCGAGGGCGTCGCCCTTCTTTTCCGCTGGTCCGGCGTCGAGCAATCCGACATCAACTAACCCCCTCCGGGGCATCTTCCTTTGGCGGCTGTGAGTCCGGCTGCTGGGCCGCCGCGACATTCTGTTCGGAGCCGTCGATTCCCTCCACCTCGCCGGTTGGCTCCTCTTCGGCGACCGGCTCCTCTTCGGCGACCGGCTCCTCTTCGGCGACTGGCTCCTCTTCGGCGACTGGCTCC
>JABMRP010000613.1 GCA_013202535.1 Planctomycetota bacterium | reverse complement strand
GGGTAGCCTCGGCAAACGGGCCGTCCACATGTCTTCTATATAGTACCCTACGAGAGTGGATCGGTTCGGTCAAGACCTTCACTTGCCACAATCGGCCCCTTTCGACAATCAGCCAAGGTGCCCACGGACCGTGACCGATCTTCTTTTGGAAGCGGTCTTTCGGTAAGCTGGGCCATTGCGCCGAGAGCACGGTCTGCTACGACCGCCCGCGCTTTCAGCTCGAAGCTCTGCCAGGAAATCGGGTTAAAATAGGAATTCCAGGAAAATGGCGGGAGAACATCTCGACATATTCGCGGGTACCGATTACCCCGAAAGAGGGTGTTCCGCACATGGTCCCCGGCGGTTCGTGGGCGTCCGATTCGCCTGTTGTGACATCTACACCCGGGTCTATGTCAACCGGGAAGGCACTGCCTACGAGGGTCGCTGTCCGAAGTGCGGCCGAAAGGTGCGAATGCGGATCGGCGCCGGCGGCACCGAATCGCGATTCTTCGAGGCTCATTAAGATCCGAGCCATTCTCTTCCCCACTGCGTATTGAGCCAAACGGCCGTTTCGAGTACCCTCTTGCGACTTGCCCTCTTCGGGCATCCCCCGTAAGGGGTGTCGCGTCCTGTTTGCGCCCATCCTGTTGGTACACGGTCTGATGGATTACGACGTCCAACGTTGCACGCGTCACTGCCAGGACTCCGACCGGGAGCTCAAGCCGGGCGAGTCGTTCTACTCCGCGCTGGTTCGCGAGGGCGCCGAGGTGGTGCGGCACGACTACTCCCAGGAGGCATGGACGGGACCTCCGGACGGCGCGGTCGGCTGGTGGAAGTCGCAAATCCCCGATCGCAACGCCCGGCGGCTGCATTGGGCGCCCAACGACGTGATGCTGCAATTTTTCGAGGAGCTGGAGTCACAGCCCGACAAGCAGGACATGCGCTATGTGTTGGCCTTGCTGCTGGTGCGGCGGCGCGTGATGCGACAGGAAGACAGCGAGCAAGACGAACAGGGCCGCGAGGTCTTGGTGTTGTACTGCCCACGACGAGAAACGACGTATCAGGTGCCGGTCGTCGAGCCGGACACGGAGCGGACCGAGGAGATTCAGGAAGAACTCGCCCGGCTGTTGTTCGCCGATGCGAGCTAGTGCTGGGGTCGTCCAAGGATGGTAGGGAAAAGCGAATGAACGGATATCGCGCGTTGGGTTACGTGTTGCTGGCCGTCGGCATCGTTTCGGCTAGTGGGTGCCATTGGCTGCCGTTTAAGAGACCGGCCGATCCGTGTCCCCGCGTATTGTTGTCCGAGCAACCCAAGCTGCAAGAGATCATCGCCGCGGTCAATCACAACAACTCGCAGATCTATTCTTTCTCGACGTCCGAGGCGACATTCAACGGGTCGAATCTTCTGGCGCAGCTTTCCGGGCCGGTGGCATTTCAACGTCCCAGGCGGTTGCGAATTCGTGCCGGAACCGGGATCACGGGCCGGGAAGTTGATCTGGGGAGCAACGACGAGTTGTTTTGGGTCTGGATCCGCCGGGCAAATCCACCGGCCGTACTGTACGCCCGGCACGACGAGTTGGCCACTTGCCCCGCGCGGAAGTCGTTTCCGATCGATCCCGATTGGCTGATCGAGGCTCTGGGGATCGGCACGCTGGATCCGGCCGGTCAGCATACGGGTCCCTTCCCATTGGACAACAACCGTCTGGAAATCCGCACCACGCGCAACACGCCCGACGGACCGCAAACCAAACACACGATCGTCGACGCCTTTTCGGCCGTCATTCTGGAGCAGCACGTTTTCGATCGTCAAGGGCAGCCGATCGCCAGTTCGATTTGCCGCGGGCATCGATTGGATCCGGTGACGAAGCTGAACGTACCGCGGGTGATCGAGATCCGGCATCCGGCATCCCAACTGACGATGACGATCGACCTGGGCGAAGTGCGCGTCAACGAGCTATCGGGCGACGCCACGGAGCGCTGGTCGATGCCCACTCCCGAAGGCGTTCCGCTGGTAAACCTTTGCGCCCCGGGCGCCCAAGTCCCCCCGATGCAAGTCCCCGCCGTCTCCACCCTGCCGCCGGATTTGCGTAGGCAGCGGCGGATTCGATATTGAATTTACTCAGACTCTAAACGGGAGTGAAAAAGGGGGACTGGCTC
>JABMRP010000612.1 GCA_013202535.1 Planctomycetota bacterium | reverse complement strand
ACGCTGGGGCGGTCCGCTTCAAAGAGCTGCCAGACCCGCGCCCAGAGGCCCTCCGGGTGATCGGTGAGGCGGAGCGAGTGACGCCGTCGGCAGCGGTCGACCCACTCCGACCAGACGCTGTGCGTAAAACTCTTGCGGGCCATCCGCAGTTGATTGGCCACCAAGTGCTCGATCGGTACGTCGTAATTGTCGAACGACTCGCGGAAACGGTGCCCGACGACCGCCTCCGCGTCGTGCAGGATCGAAAAACCCATCAGCCAGCACTTCAGGCCGAAATCGAGGTCCTCGACGCCCCAGAATCGCATCTCCGGATCGAAGCCGCCCAGTTCGTCGTACAAGTTGCGATGGACCGCCAGGGCGCAGCCGATCAGCGCGGGCGATTCGTGGAACGTGCGGCCCTTGTGGCGGACTTGCCGGAGCTGTGAGCCGGATCAACCACCTTTCCTGTATCACGAAATGAAGAAGCAAGCAAGGGGGTGCGGAAGCGGGGCCAGATTTTTCGTTTTTCCTTTTCCTGCAAGTCTGCATAGGGGTGACACGTGCTGTCACCCCTCGCAAGGACGGCCACTGCATTTGCCGGCGTCCAGAAGCCCGGTTCCAGGCAACGCCTCTGGTGAGTGAATTGCTGGCGAGCCGAGTGTCCAGTAGAACCTGGCATCGAGACCGGATTTCTCCTGCTAGGCAGCAAATCCCGGCAACGTGTTCCCACAGCGCAGCGCCCCAAGTTTGAACGGCCAGAGCGGCCTTATCAAGCATGGCCTCGTGCCAGTTTGATCAGGCCGGGGAAGCATCGTCGGTTCCAAACGGGATTTCTTGTCTAAGCGGCAGTTCCACGGCGATACGTGTTCCGTCGCCGGGAGCACTGTCAACAGTGAACAGGCCACCGCACAGTCGAGCACGTTCACGCATTCCTCGCAAGCCAAAACGCTCTTCCGACACCAGGCGGGGATCGAAACCGACGCCTCGATCGCGGATCTCAAGCAGCAGCCGGCCATCGTTTTCGGTGAGTCTGACTGCGGCACGGTCACACTGACTATGCCGCTTCACATTCGTCAGGGCCTCTTGCACGATGCGAAAGACGGTCGTTTCCAGCATGGGGTATAGCCGGTCGGACTTTACCGAAAACGCTGTTTCGACTTGCAGTCCGGGATTGAAACCCTTTCCGGCAATTAGATGTTCAATGGCTGCAACGATGCCCCTCTCATCAATAATCATTGGCCGCAATTCGCCGACCAAACGTCGGCCTTCGGAAATCGCCTTTCCCAGTAAATCGCTAATCGGTCGGAGTCGGTCTACTCCCGACCAGCCCTGCGATTCAATGCTCCGAAGTCCGCCCTCTAGAATCATCTTCGCGCCCACGACATCCTGCACGAGACCATCATGAATTTCATGTGCGACCAGCTTGCGTTCCTGTTCTTGCAGGTCGAGTAGTTCTCTCAACAGCTTCGCGTCGGCCTCTAGCTTCCCTTGGGCCTCCTTTCGTTCCGACGCATCGCTGCAGATGATCATCAACTGTTCAACCACCCCATCCTTCGCCAAGGGAACTGCGCGGCACGACCACCACCGGCCGAAGTTGTCCGGAAATTCGTAGGCTTGGGTTTCGCGAGTTTCGAATGGCCGCGCGTGATATCGACGAATCTCTTTGTGGTATTCCGGTGGGATATGTTGGAAGCCCGTTGTTCCAATCAACTCGTCCTCAATGCATTCGTCTCTCGCATGACCGACGTATTGGATGATGCTGTCGCGGTCGACCAAGAGCATCTGGTCCGGCATGTTCTCCAGAAGGCTCCGCCACCTGCTTTCTGATTCCCGCAACGTTTCCTCGTATTGCCGGCGCTCGGTAATGTCTTGAGCAATCCCCGCGATGCGGCAGACGGCACCGCTTTCATCGTATATCGGAAAGCCGCGGTCCAGAATCCAGCGGATGGAACCGTCCGGACGAACGATTCGGTATTCGGGGGCTCTGAACTCTGACACACGCCCTTCGGCCTTGCCGGCGAGATCAGCGATCAACGCTCCGCGATCTTCTTCCATGACGGCATCCAACCAAGAGCGGGGATTTTGGCGTACGCTCTCGCAGGAACGCCCCCAGACTTTTTCGTACGCGGGACTTACGTAGATCACTTCGGTCCAATCCGGGGAACACAACCAGAAAACCTCTTCCACGTTTTCCGCCAGTTGGCGAAATCGCTCCTCACTTTCACGTAGCTCCTGCTGGGTCTCTTTGCGTGGGGTGATGTCTTCGTGAATGGATAGCCAGACCGTGCCATGTTCAGCCGACTCGAATCTGGAGATGTTGGCGTGGCACCAGAAGGTTCGACCGTTCTTCGTAATGCTCAGAAGCTCACCGTTCCAGGCACCACATTCCGTCAGGCTATCGATGATCTCGTTGGCCGTTTCTCTTGGATCCTTGCCCTCGGTTGGGGCATTCAATATCGCCACTTCCCTGCCAAGTAGCTCGCCCGGCTCGTACTCGAACATTCGCTCAAACCGTGGATTCACATAGACAATCGCAGCATCGCTAGCTCGCACGAGCGATGTTCCTTCGGCCATGTTCGTGACCATCTCTTCGTGAAGGTGCAACGTTTCCTGGACTTTCCTGCGCTCGGCGATCTCCTTCTTCAAGGCAAGATTGGCGGCTGTCAGTTCGGCTGTCCTTTGCCGCACACGCTGCTCTAGCTCGTCGCGTGCTCTTCGCAGAGCCTTTTCCGTTTTGTTCCGCTCCGTGACGTCCTTCACAACGACGCAGTACTTTCGGCGCCCGCGGACATCCACGTCCTTGTGGCTGACGAACAAGCTCCGTCGATGTCCCTCTTTGGTGAGAATGTCAACTTCGTAAGGCTTCCCGTCTCCGCGCTGGGCCTCTCTCCATCGCTCTAGTATGAATTCGTGCATATCGGAGGGAATCACCTTAATGAAATGACTCCCAATCAACTCTTCTTGCGGCCAGTCGAGAATCCGAAAGAAAGCGGGGTTACCGAATTCGTAACACTTTAGCCGTCTGAAGTAGCTGTCGGTAGCGGGGGTAGTTGTCCGGTGGTTAGATATTCGGCGAGGGCGGCGGTGACGGTGCGAATGGGGTCGT
>JABMRP010000611.1 GCA_013202535.1 Planctomycetota bacterium | reverse complement strand
CGATACAATCGATAAGAGCGGGGCGGCGATTTACCGCTGCCGCCTAATTGACTCGCGCGGGGCCGGCGGCGGAGAATAGTAGCAGGCACACTCCGTGTGCCGCAGCCTGGAGAAGCGTGGTTGTCGGCCGTGTCATCGTAATCGATGATCCCAAGAGTGGGTTGCATCCAGTAGCATCGCAAGCGGACGGCACACGGAGTGTGCCTGCTACTTTGGGATCGAACCGACCGGGGAGGTGGCGTGATGGAGCGCGAACGGGTCATTTACACGATTGGCCATTCGACGCACGAGCTGCAAGATTTTGTCGATCTATTGCGGCAGCACGGCGTCACGGCGGTGGCCGACGTCCGATCCCAGCCTTATGGCCGATTGGAACACTTTCGGCGCGAGAACCTGACGGCCGAGTTGAAGGCCGTGGGGATCGGCTACGTCTTCCTGGGCCGCGAATTGGGCGCACGGCGCGACGAGCCGACATGCTACGTGGACGGCCAGGCCGCGTATGACCGCGTGGCGGAGTTGCCTGAATTCCGCCGCGGACTCGAGCGGCTCGAGCGCGGCGCGGCCGATCACGTCATCACGCTGATGTGTGCCGAGCGTGAGCCGCTCGATTGCCATCGCACGGTGCTGTTGGCGCGACAGTTGGCCGCGCGGGGCTGGCACGTCCGGCACATCTTGGCCGACGGGAACGTGGAACCGCATGCCGACACCGAGCGCCGCATGGTCCGCAAGATGGGCGTCGATCCACTGTTTGACGGTGGCCTGACGGAGGACGAACTGATCCAGCGCGCTTACGACGAGCGCGGGCGCGAGATCGCGTACCGAGCGAGCGAGGAGGAACCGACGCTATGACCGACGCTGTGAACGACACGCCGCCCACCCCGATCAAGCTTTTTACGATCGGCTTCACCGGCCAGTCGGCCGAGGAGTTTTTCGGCAAGTTGCAGCGGGCCGGCGTGAAGACGCTGTTTGACGTCCGGCTCACGAACGTTTCGCAACTGGCCGGTTTTGCCAAGCGACGCGACATCGAGTACTTCCTGCGAACGATTGCCGGCATCGGCTACGTGCATGAGAAGGACTTGGCCCCGACCAAAGACATCCTCGACGACTACAAGAAGAAGCGAGTCGAATGGGCCGAGTACGAAGAACGATTCACCCGGCTGGTCCTCGATCGGCAACCCGACCAGCGCTTGCGCCCCGATGAACTCGACGGCGGCTGCCTGCTGTGTAGCGAGCATGAGCCCGAGCATTGCCATCGCCGGCTCGTAGCGGAATACCTGCAGCGCGCGTGGGGAAATGTCGAGGTCATTCATTTGTAACCCATGAGGTGCGAGATGCCGGTCCGTGTGATCTGTATGGCCAACTCATGGAGGGAGCACGGTCGCTGTGTCGCTGGTATTCGGCAGCAAACGGGTGAGTGGATCCGGCCAGTGCCTTCAGGGGGCGGACCTCTTGAGGACGCCGATACGATCATTGACGGTCGCCACATTGAACCGTTGGACATCGTTCAGATGCGGCTTCGCCAGCCATTGGCCACCACTCGATTTCAGAAAGAAAACCGTGAGATTATTGACGGGAACTGGGAGTTGGTTGGTCAAGTCGATCTGGAGGATGTGCTTCACTATTGCAGCCGATCGCACACCGTGTTGCATTCCAATGGAAAGAGCGTGGAACCAGCGGCACTGGAGAGATTGCCTCCGGATCGATGGGTGTCATTGCAACTGGTGCATGCAAAGAACGTGCTATTCAAGCCAGATCGGCGGAAAGAGAGTCGGTGGGTGGCGGAGTTCGGTCCGCACTGCTGGGCACCGCCGTACCGGATCAGCGTGACCGACCCGATTGCGACCAATCGTTTGAATCAAGGACAGAGAATAGGCCACGAGTGCCTGCTGACCGTCAGCCTGACCAGGCCGATCGCGTTTCCGCGGTGGAACATTCCTGAACTCTGTTACAAGGTCGTCGTGGCCGTAATTGAAATCGCTTGAGTGACTTATTCACTTGGCCTTCGGCCAAACTCGTCCCCGGAATACCTCTTCAGGCAAGATAAACGGACACAATCATGTTCAAGCAAATCATCGTCGGCGTGGTAACGTGCTTATCGGTTGCCGTGGCTGTGGCTCAGGGCCCCGGCGAAGTGCGAGTCTGGCGGGACGCGACAGGCCGGTTCGAGATCCGGGCGAGTTTCGTGGAAGCCAAACACGATCCGAAGACAGGCGGAACGGTGGTTGTACTGCGCCGGCCGGACGGCACGAAGCTTCCCGTCCCCTTGAAACAACTTTCGTCGCAGGACCAGCTTGCCGTGCTCCGCGCGATGCGAGCTGGCGCCGGGGGGAACCCGGGATTCACACCCCGGCCTGATAGACCGTCATCTGGCGGCAGCCGGCCCACGGGCGTCGGCGACCGTTTCGCTACCGCCTGGCGCAGCGATCCGGGCACGCCGGTGGTGATTTCCACCGGTTCCAAACATAAGGGACCGGTCAATATCGTTGCTCTGGGGCCCGGTGGCCGGCATTTGTTGACCACCGCCGGATTCGGCGCGGCCATGCTCTGGGACATGAGCACCGGCCGGCGCCTGCAAACGTTCGAGGGGCATCGGCCCGGTCATCTCACCGCGGCGATCAGCCCCAACGGTCGCTACGTACTGACCGCCGCGACCGACTGGAAAGCGATCCTCTGGGACGCCGCCTCGGGCCGGCAGTTGCGCGTCTTGGGGGATCATCGCCGCGAAGTGGTGGCCGTGGCGTTTAGCCCCGACGGCCGGCAAATGGTCACCGGCTCGCTGGACAAGACGGCCATTCTCTGGAATGTAGCGGACGGCGAGAAACTGCAAACCTTCGGCGGACACGCCTGGGGGATTAGCGCCGTAGCCTTCAGCGACGACGGACGCAAGTTGCTGGCCGGCGGCAACGACGGAACCGT
>JABMRP010000610.1 GCA_013202535.1 Planctomycetota bacterium | reverse complement strand
GAGCGACTGCCGCGGCGGCGATCGCCCCTTATGTGATTACCTCAACGGCCCTGGGCAACCAGGACACGCCGCCGGCCAGTGAACGGGTAACCGTCGGCATGATTGGCTGCGGCGGCCGGGGAAGCGGCGTTTTCAACAACATCATCGGCAGCGGCGGGCAGCCGATCGCCGTAAGCGACGCCTGGAAAGATCGTCGCGACAAATGGGCCGAGCGGATCAAAGGCACGCCGTACGCCGATTTTCGCGAGATGCTGGCGCGTGACGATCTCGACGCGGTGGGTGTGGCCACGACCGATGCCTGGCACGTCCACCACACGGTCGCCGCGGCCAAGGCGGGCAAGGACATCTACTGCGAGAAGCCGCTGAGCGTCTGCATTCACGACGATATCGTCTGCCGCGAGGTGGTCCGCCGCTACGACCGTGTCTTCCAGTACGGCACCCAACAGCGGAGCAGCGCCCACTGCCGCTTCGGCTGCGAGTTGGTTCGTAGCGGGTACATCGGCGAGGTGAAGGAGCTTCTCGTAGTCGCCCCGGACAGCGCAGCCGGCGGTTCCGGCGCGCCGCAACCGGTGCCCGAGAATCTCGACTACGACATGTGGCTTGGCCCCGCGCCCTGGCGGCCCTACCGCGGACAACCCCGCGGCGGCGGTGCCTGGTGGCACGATTACGATTACGCCATCGGCTTTATCGCCGGTTGGGGTGCCCATCCGCTGGATATTCTCCAATGGGGTTACGACACCCACAAGGCGGGCCTCTGGGAGGTCGAAGGCACGGCGACGATCCCGTCCACCGGACGCAACAACGTGGTGACGAAGTGGGACGTCAACTTCAACTTCGCCAACGGCGTCAAGATGAACTTCAAACCCGGCGGCGACTACACGCAGTTCACCGGCACCGAAGGCTGGATCGGGATCTCCCGCGGCGGCATCAAGGCCGAGCCGGCGTCGCTGTTGAAAGTCGCGCTGAAGCCGGACGACGTGCATCTGCCGGTGAGCAACAACCACGGCGGCAACTTCATCGAATCGGTCAAGTCCCGCCAGGACGCGGTCAGCAACATTGAGGATGCCGTGCATAGCGACATCATCAGCCACATCTCCGACATCGCCATCCGCTGCGGCCGGAAGATCGTCTGGGACCCGGTCAAGGAAGAGATCGTCGGCGATGCCGAAGCCACGCGACGCCTCACCCGCGCGTGGCGCGAACCGTGGAAACTATAAAGGAAACCGACTCCAGGCCCGCGCACTCGCATCCCGCGGGTCGGGAGACTCGTCAACACAGGAGGTACCAATACGATGCAAGAACGAGCGACAGTATCAACGCGGCGCCATTTTCTGAAGACGGCAGCCGTGGTTGCCGGCGCGCCGTACGTGATTACCAGCGCGGCCCTGGGCAACCAGGATCAGCCCGCGGCCAGCGAGCGCATCACGATGGCCGGCATCGGCATGGGCGGCCGGGGCCGTGGCGACATGAACGGTTTCATGGGCCACAAGGAAGTCCAGTTCATCGCCGTCTGCGACGTCAAGAAGGCCCACCGCGAGGGGGCCAAGGTGCAGGTCGACAAGCGTTATGGCAATAGCGATTGCGATACCTACGTCGACTTCCGCGACGTGGTTGCCCGCGACGATATCGACGCCGTGTTGATCGGCACCCCCGATCACTGGCATGCCCTGATCGGCGTCGCCGCCTGTAAGAGCGGCAAGGACGTTTTCTGCGAGAAGCCGCTATCGCTCACCATTAAGGAAGGCCGGGCGATGGTCCAGGCCGCTCGGCGTTACGGGCGTGTCTTTTCGTCGGGTAGCCAACGCGTGCTGGGCGACTACGGCAACGAAGCCCGAAAGGTCCAGAGCGGTGAGAAAGGCCAAATCCACGAGGTCTTCTGCGACCCCGGCGGACCGCCCCTGCCATGCAATCTGCCCGGCGGACCGGCCCCCGACGACGTCGATTGGGATATGTGGCTTGGTCCCGCGCCCTGGGCACCGTACAATGCCTACCGGTGTGGCGGCGCCTATGGACTCGGAGGCAAGGGCTTTCGCACCTGGTACGACTATTCCGGCGGCATGATGACCGACTGGGGTGGCCACAAGTTCGGCGGGGCCATGTTCGCTCTGGGACTGGACCACACGGGCCCAACCGAGATCATCCCGCCCGACGGGAAGGACGTCCAGCATCTGACCTACAAGTTCGAGTGCGGCATCGTCATGTATCGCACCGGCGGCGGGCCCAGTTACAAAGCGGCCGAGGGCAACGTTCCCGGCCTCACCTGGCAACCGCCCACGGAATTGCTCGAACGGGGTTACCAGGGCAACGGCGGCCTGCCCGGCGACTTCCTCCACTGTGTGAAGACCCGCGATAAGCCGTTCCGCGACGTCGAGTACGGCCATCGCGTGGCCACCGTCTGTCACCTGGGCAATATCGCCTACGAGTTGAAGCGACCGCTGAAGTGGGACCCGGTGAAGGAGGAATTTCCCGGCGACGAAGAGGCCAATCGCATGACCTGGCGGCCGATGCGCGAGCCGTGGTGCCTGCCCTTGGTCTAAACTGTTTTTCCGTGTACGAATCCAACTGACGATTTTTTTGCAACCACGCAACTTTATTGCAACCACGCAATGTGAAAGGAGAACGTAATGTTCGCAAGATTGAATCTGATCGCCGGAGTGCTGACGGTCGTTATGGTGCTCGGTCTGGGGCTACCCGCGATGGCCGACGAGGCCGTGGACAAGGCCTTCGAGGCGCTGAAGACCTATGACTGGGGGAATGATCGCAACCTACTCAAAGCGATCGACGACGCGGTTGCCGCCTCCAATGGCGACGCCGCGGCACAAAAGGACCTGGAGACCCGCCTGGCGGCCGTTCTGGGATCCGACGCCAAACTGGCGGCCAAGGACTACGCCTGCCGCAAGCTGAGCCTCATCGCTTCGGCGGCTTCGGTGCCCGCGCTGGCCGCTCTGCTGGGCCACGAAAAGCTCTCGCACATGGGCCGCTACGCCCTGGAGCGGATGCCCGCGCCCGAGGCCCTGGCCGCCATTCGCGATGCCGTGCCGAAGGTCAAAGGCAAGCTGAAGGTCGGCATGATCAACTCGCTGGGTGTCCGCCGCGATGCCGCCAGCACCGGCGCCTTGGCGGCTCTACTGGCCGATTCCGATGCGGAAGTCGCGGCTGCCGCGGCTGCCGCGTTGGGTAGCATCGGCTCGCCCGAGGCGGCCAAGGCCCTGGCCAAGGCTCCCGAGTCACTCAAAGCGGCCGTTGCCGACGCTTGCCTGGCCTGTGCCGAGCAACTTCTGGCCGATGGTAAGAAGCCCGAGGCCGTGATGATTTACAGAGCCCTGATGAAGCCCGATCAGCCCAAGCACGTTCGGGTCGCCGCCACGCGGGGTCTGTTGGCCGCAACCAGCAAGTAGTAGAATGAGACGGAACCGGGAACCAAGCCCACGGGTAGCATCCCGTGGGCCCCGGCGATTGAGAAGAATGAGCTTCCCGACCGAAGGTCTCCCGATATACGGGGAGATCTTCGGTTCGGTTTGTATTGTTTTGATAACGCTAAGCCGAATGAAGTTCGTGACCTCCCGCCACCGTCGGGCTTGTCCCGGCGGGGCGATGAT
>JABMRP010000609.1 GCA_013202535.1 Planctomycetota bacterium | reverse complement strand
CATCGTCCTGCTGGCGGTGGGCGTGACGCTGTTTGTCCTGCACCTGTTCGTCGAGGGGCGCGCGATGTTCGGCAAGGGCAACGGGTAGTTTAGCCCAGGCACTTGTGCCCGGCGCGTCGGCTCTTGGAGTGCGATGACCTGTCATCGCTTTGGATTTCCAACGGCGATGCATGACCAGCACGCGCAGTATTGGCCGTGCGGTTTGGAGAGGGAAAGCGGCAACAAGTTGCCGCACTCCCAAGGGGGTTATCGCTGCTTGCGGCGTCGGGCGACCAAGCCGAGTCCCAGGAGGCCGAGGGCGGCCAGGACAAAGGTCGACGGCTCGGGGACGGCACTCGCCGTGAAGGAAAGCGACACGCTGTCGAAGTGGGACTGACTGCCTTCGGCTTCGCGGCCGAGGCCCAATTGAATCGTCAGATCTTGGCCGATCAAGCCGGCAAGGCTAGCAGGGTCATACGTCCTGGAAAACTCCTGCCACTCGCCGCTCAAAGTCGGATCCACCGAGGAAGTGGGCGTGACCACGACTCCGTCGGCCAACAGATCGAGCACTATGGGATTCGCCGCGCCATTGGCCCACATCGAAAGCGTATAGGTGCCGTTCTCGACGGCAGCCAGAGGCGCGTCGGAGACGATCAGTCCACCGGCCGGATTGCCCCAACCTCCACCGTTGGACAAGTAATACTGGACCCCATCCGGGGCATCGCTTTGGCGTCCAATGGAACCTTGGAGGTTTCCCGTGGTCTGGTCTCGGCCGTATGTGCCTCCCTCGGCGATCCACCCGTCCCTGTCGGCCCCGATCCACCCGGCGATATCGGCCGCAGTGCCGGTGGTGCTGTCGTCAAACTCATACTGTCCGCTATCGATCGGGCAATCGGGTCCTACGCCCTGCGTCCACCCGCCGATTGCTACCTTCCCGGCGATCGTGGTGCCCGGTTTGTACAGGTCTTCGAAACTGCCGTTGGGTACGGGGATATCCACCGGGCTCGGGCCGCCACCAGTAACAGGATCGCCGCCGCCAAACTGGATTTCAGCCAAGCCGCCCCACGTGCTGCCGCCGTCGTGGTTATCTGGGCCACCATCGAGGCGGACCAAGCGGGCGTTGTCTAACAAGGAAGCGTTGGTGACACCGGATGTGTCGAGGTCGAAACCAAGGTATTCGCTCGTACCCGGTGCTACTGGAAACAGGAAGTCGCCAGATCCGTTGTCCTGCGTGCCTGAACCATTTGTGTTGAGCTTGACAAGATTGTTCTCATCTTCATCAGGTGAGACGTAGATCTCTACGTTCCTCAAGCCGCGATTGTTCAAAGTTCCGCCCTCGCGGTAGTTCCAAACGTGGATCGTATCGAGAGCAAAATTGTCCTCTAAGTCCACCGTGATCTGCCAGTCGGTTACAGCGCTGGACCACCCGGTCCACCAGTTCGCAGCATAATTCTGTAAGTGTGACCCGCTTAGTGCAGGTATATCACCCGGCAACCCCACGCCATTGATGGCCTTTTCTGGGCCCATGTCTGCGTTGAGGCCGGTTGTGGCGCTCTGGATCGTGGTGCCCGTGATCAAGGCCGCGCTGGCCGAACCAATCATGACCGCCATCGTCATCACGACCATCAGCATGCTTCGTGTCGTCTTCATCGGTTCATCTCCTTTGCATCTCGGCGTTAGGTGCTGCACTCTCTGTTTGGCTTGGTGTGGTTTCGTGCCTGTTCGCCGCCCGTGCGGCGGGAAACGCGATCAGGGCGCGACACACGAAGCCGAATGGCACACCCAGTATTGATAGCGGCCGCAAGGATTACAAGCAATTTCCGTCCCGATCCCCCCAAAAACCCCCAGAAGAAGTGGGTATTTGGCCCAGAAACCCCCTCACTGGGCGGGTGGGTGCCGGTTTCTGCGTGGCGGCATCGCAAGATAAGGAAGATCGTCTGACCCGGCTCACTTGCGTTCGGGGCAGGAATCGGTCCGACGGCCTTGCAAGCGTGACGACTTGCCGTTGCTTCGGAGTTCGACCGGGGATCCACGGGGATCGTGGCAGCGTACGAGAGAAGACCGTTTCGCAGCCCATTGAAAAAATGGACTTTGCCGGAATGTGTGCCACTGCTTGCTTGCAAGCAGTGCCTTTATGCCGGGTT
>JABMRP010000608.1 GCA_013202535.1 Planctomycetota bacterium | reverse complement strand
CTCGTCGCGAAAAACTTGCAGCAAGACGGGGACGACTTTCGCCAGACTGTCGGGCCGTTTTACGGTGAGCACGACTCTCCGCCCCCGGCGCTTGAGCGAATAGTCGGCCAGCATTTCTTCCATCAGCTTATTCACCGAGGCCGCCCAGGGGCGATTCTCCTCGGGAATATCGTTCTTGGCCTGGGCAAGAAACGTCTTCCACGCCGCGATGCCTTCGGGGGCCTGAGCCAAGAGTTCCTCGGCGGTCGCCTCGTCTTTGCCCGTGACAACCAACTTCAGCATCGGGTCGTCGTCTAAAGACAACGAAACGGTGGCGCAGTCCACTCGTGTCAGCGTTCCGGAGTACTTGCGAAGCGGCTTCACACCACGCTGTTCGATGTCGGCGACCATCTCATTGACCGTGTCGGCCGGAAGCAAGTCGAAGACGACCGACACAATCACGTCGGCGCCGGGCTCGGCTCCGGCGAGTTGTTTGGCCAATTTGCCCGGCTTCGCCTTCCCACCGATCAAGTGCCTGGTGAGCGACTCGACGGCCACCAGAAGCGTGCGGTCGTCGGCCTGGAACACGGCCCCCGGATTGTCCTTCGTCATCTTGTAGTAGGTCTTGCCCGCATGTTCGACTTCCAACAGCGGGTCGTCGGCCTGCTCGGGTGGCACGAAGATGATATTGCGGATGCGCGTCGTCAGGGCCTTGCCGTCGACCGGTTCGGCCATGCGGACGACAAGGGCGATGGCCGTCGCGTTGTCATCGGACGAGCCCGGACGGGGCAGCAGGACCGTCAACTCCTTGATGCCCAGCGGATCGATCCCGAACTCCTTGACTTGGGCAAGCTGCCGCTGAAACGCCCGGTCCCGCAGCACGGGCGCCGCCAACGGCGTCTCGGCGATCTGCTTGGGGCGGATCACCATCGCCGCAACGAAGTCGGAACTGACCAGTCGCGTGTCGGGTGCGGCCGCCCGGGGTTTGTCCGCGGACGTTTGTTCGGCCCCCAGAGCAGGCGAGCAGACTACCATCGCCCCCAACGTCAACCAGCAGCATGTAACACGCATGGCAATCTCCCTTGCGAGGCGGTTTTGCGCCGTTTCCAGAGAAGTTTCGATTATACGCGGCTCGCGATCAGTGGGCCACCCGCCGCCGGCGAGCGCAGGGCCAGGCTCAAATAGCGGCCGTCGAGACAAACGGCGATTGCCCGGTCGATCCACTGGTCGAGCACCGCGCCGATGGCCGTTTCGCCCGGCGCGTCGGAGCCCCACCGCCCGGCGGCCCATTGGACGATCGTTTCCCGCGATCGGCCCGTGTCGCAGAATCGGTACATCTCGCGTTCCCAGCGGGTGAGCCGGTACTGAAACTCGGCGGCGCACGGCCGGGTATCGGTGATCAGCAGCACGCCGTCGTCGCGGTCAAAGCAGTTCAACGTCGCCGTACCCGCCGATTGTTGCCAGTGATCGATCGTCTTCAAAACGTCCCCCGCGTACTCCCCCGGGTCGCGGCCGTCGGCATAGTCGTACTGGTAGTAATAAGCCACTCGCTCCAGGCTCTCCGGTGCAAACGGATAGACGTGGGAGAAGGCCCGATGGGGACGCGGATTGGCCATGCCGTGGGCGGCCGGATCGTCGAAGTAGGGCGAGAAACGGTCCAGCCGCACCCGTCCCACGGCAAGCGGCGGGGCCAGATGGACCAACGTCTCCAGCAGTTCGGCCAGCGGCGGATAATCGTCGGGGTTTTCACCCGGAAATCCGTAGAGCAGATTCCACTTCACCTCGATACGCGCCTCGGAAAACCATTTCAAGGCCTGGAGATTCTGCAGTGCATTGGCCCCTTTGCCGATCATCCGCAGCACGGGCGTGATGAACGTCTCGATCCCCAATTGCGCGGCGCCCAGGCCGGCGTCGAGCAGCGACCGCACCTGAGGCCGCGTCAGATTCGTCTTCATCTCGTAGACAAACGCCAGATCGAGGTCCGCTTCCTTGAGCCTTGGCAGAAACGTCTTGAAGTAGCGGTGGTCGAGGATATTGTCGGCCGAGCAGGCCCGGTGGACGTCGTGCCGATCGACCAGATAACGCAACTCGTCGACGGCCCGATCGGGGCTCTTGCGGCGATAGGCCAGCGTGCCGCCGTTGAGTCCGCAAAACGTGCAATGATGCTTCTGCCCCCACCAGCATCCGCGCGACGTCTCGAAGAACAAGGTCGAGTCGATCTGTCCGGCAAGCGGGCTTTCCTTGAGTCGGGCGAAGTAGTCGTCGAAATCGGGGTACGGCAGGGAGTCCATGTCGCGGACCATGCACCCGACCGGATCCGCGACCGCCGCCGCTCCTCGTCCCGCCACGCCGGGCGGCAATTCAACCGGCCCGCCGCCGAGAATCTGTTCAACGACCGCGGGAAACGTCCGATCGGCCTCGCCGAGAAACACGTAATCGAGCTCCGGGAAACATCGCAACATCTCGACGCCCATCTCGCCTTCGCAAGCCGCGCCGCCGAAAACGACGGTCGTTTCGGGATGAAGTTGCTTGATCCGCCGGGCCAGGCACATCGAAGGCATCGTCTGCTGGAAGGAAGCCGCGAACCCGACCACCGCGTATCGCGACCAATCGACCGCCTCAATGCAACGGTCGAGAAACGGCTCGACGAACCGTTCGGTCCGCTCGAAGTCGCGACGATCCTGGTCGCCAAACCCCGGATCCGCGTCGAGCAGGACATCGCGACAATAGGCGTCGTCGCTGGATAGCTGCCCGGCAAAGTAGTGTTTGGCGAAGAGCCGCTCACCGCCCAAGACGAAGGCGAAGTAATCGGCGATCCAGTTGTAATGTTCCAGGCCCACCCGTTCGGCGAAGTCGAAATTGAAATACGCTATCTCGCAAGGGATCTTCCGCCGCGGCAATGCCGCCTTGAGCAGACTGGGCCCAAGATTCGGCCAGCGGAGATTGGAAAACGGCATGTTGACCAGCAGAACGCGCGACATGGCTACCGCACCCGCCATTCCAGAACGCCGCCGGAACATGCCTCGCGCAGTTGCACGTCGATCCGCAGTGCCGTCGTTTCAATAGGGGTAAACGTCACACGGTTGTAACCGTCTGGGGCCGTTCCGTAGGCCGACGCTCCCTCGACTTCGCGCCACTGGCCGTCGATCAT
>JABMRP010000607.1 GCA_013202535.1 Planctomycetota bacterium | reverse complement strand
CAGCGCATCCAGTTTACGCCGGACCTGATGCCCTCGGATATCACGTCCACCAACGTGTTGGAGGAAGACGATCGGGGGCGGCGCAACTTCCGCTTCGTCGAGGGCCCGATCTTTACCAACATCCTGCTGGCCGACGAGATCAACCGGACCCCCCCGAAAACCCAGGCGGCTTTGTTGCAGGCGATGCAGGAACGGGAAGTGACCGTGGGGCAGAACACATACTCGCTGCCCGACCCCTTCTTCACCATCGCCACGCAGAACCCCATCGAGCAAGAAGGTACATACCCCCTGCCCGAGGCACAGCTCGACCGCTTCATGTTCAGCATCAAGGTCGATTATCCATCGGCCGACGAAGAAGAGCAGATCCTCTCGGCCACCACGCGCGACCAGAAGGTGGACGTGCGCAAGGTGCTTTCCGGCAAGGCGATCGTCAATTTGCAGAAGTTGGTCGGATCGGTGGCCGTGAGCCAATACATCATTAAGTACGTATCCCAATTGGTACGCTCCACGCGCCCGAAGAACGCATCGTCGCCGCAGTTCGTCAAGGAATGGGTCGACTGGGGGGCCGGTCCGCGGGCCGGACAATTCCTCATCCTCGGCGGCAAGGCGCTGGCGGCAATGGAGGGCCGCTTCTCCGTGGCCCTGGAAGACGTCCAGAAGATCGCCATACCCGTGCTCCGGCATCGAATCAGCACCAACTTCCAAGCCCAGGCCGAGGGAATGACGACCGAAGACGTCATCGAGCGAATCGTTCGCGAGACGCCGCCTCCGGCGATCCCGAAATTCGAGAAGTAGGAATCGTGGCCCGGTCATGTCAACCGCCGAAAAGTATCTCAAGCCCGAAGTTATCCGCCAGATCAAGCGGCTGGATCTGCGCGCGCAGTTTATCGTCAAGGGATTTCTGCAAGGATTGCACGCCAGCCCGTTTCACGGCTTTTCCGTCGAGTTCAGCGAGCATCGCAAGTATACCCCCGGCGACGACCCGCACGATATCGATTGGCTGGTCTACGCGAAAACCGACAAGTATTACGTGAAGAAATTCGAGGCGGAGACGAACATCACGGGCTATTTGGTGATGGACTTGAGCCGCTCGATGGGCTACACGTATCGTCAGGAATTGACGAAATTCGACTACGCGATCTGTCTGGCGGCCGCCCTGTGCTACTTGATGATCCACCAGCAGGATCCGGTCGGATTGATCACCTTCGACGAGAAGATCCGCAGCAGCTTGCCGCCGCGGGCAAGGCGCAGCCATTTGGGCAACGTGCTGTCGGTCTTGGCCAATTTGAAGCCCGAGGGCAAGACCGACGTGGCCCAGAGCCTGACCCAAGTGGCCGCCATGTTGCGCCATGCCAGTCTGGTGATGGTCTTCTCCGATCTGCTGGCCGAACCGGAGCCGATCCTGCACGCCCTGCATCGTCTGCGGCACGGCGGACACGACGTGATCCTGTTCCACGTGCTCGACGAAGCGGAAGTCAAGTTTCCTTTCGACGGGATGGTTGAATTGGAGGATCCCGAGGATCACCAGCGATTGCAGATCGACGCCACCGGCTTTCGCCGGGATTATCTCGATGAAATCGAAGCCTTCCGCGAGACCTACCGCCGCGAATGTTCCCAGGCGGGAATCGACTACGTGGCGCTCGACACGAGCATGCAGTTCGACCGGGCACTGACCGAATACCTGGTAAATCGCCGCGGCCGGGGATAAGACGCGAAGCATAACTCGCCATGAATTTCCTCCACTCCGCATTCCTGTACGGCACGCTGCTGGTGGCGATTCCCATTGCGCTGCACCTGATCATGCGGCAGAAGCCGCGCTGGTTCGAGTTTCCCGCTTTGCGCTTCGTTCAGCGGAAGCATGAAATCAACCGGCGGCGCATGCGCCTGCAACACTGGATCCTGTTGATCCTGCGGATGCTGGTGATCGCCTTGCTGGCCATGGCCCTGGCCGGGCCGAGCCTGACCTTTTCCGACGGCGGCGTGTTCGGCTCGCAAGAGGAGCCGGTGGCCGCCGTGCTGGTGTTCGACGCCTCGCCCCGCATGCAGTACCGGCACGACAACAAAACGCGTCTGGAAACGGCTCAGGAGATGGGACTCTGGCTCCTCGCCCAATTGCCCCAGCAAAGCGAGATTGCCGTGCTCGACACGCGCAGCGCGCACGAAGGGTTCCTGGCCAACCCGGGTGCGGCCGAAGACCGCATGAGGCGCCTGGAAACGATTACCAACTCGCACCCGCTGGTCGCCGCGGTCGACGAGGCGATTCTCTTGGCCGGGCGAAGTGAGTTGGCGCGAAAAGAGGTTTACGTCTTCACCGATCTCTCCCAATCCGCCTGGCCCCCCGACTCCTCGGCCGCCGCCCAACTCCAGGACCGTATCGCCGCCGCGTCGGACATGGGCGTCTTTCTGATCGACGTGGGCGTGGAGAAGCCGCGCAACTTCGGCTTCGGCCGGGTCGTTCCGCTGCCGGAGATCCTTTCGGAGAAGAGCCCCCTGCGGCTGGAAACCACCCTGTCGTGCGTCGGAGAGGGCGGAGAGCGAACCGTCGAGCTGTTCTTGATCGACCGGGAGGGCCGGCGGGAAAAGCGAGGCCAGCAGACGGTCTCCGTCGAACCGGATCAGTCGGTGCCGGTCGTCTTTTCCGTCACGGGGTTGGAGAAAGGTACGCACCAGGGCATCGTGCGACTATTGGAGCAAGACAACCTGCCGGCCGACGACGTCCGTTACTTCACCGTCGACGTGAAGCAGGCCTGGCATATTCTCGTGGCCGCGCCGGAGCCGGCCGCGTACTATGCGAAGTTTCTTACTCAGGCCATTGCCCCCCAAAGGTATCGCCGTAGCGGCCGTGCCCGGTATCAGTGTGACGTCATTACCCTGGAGGAGCTGTCGGACTGGCGGTTGGGTGCCTACTCGGCCGTGTGTCTGGTGGATCCCACGCCACTTGCGCCGAAGACGCCCGAAGCACCCAGCGTGTGGCGGCGGTTGACCGAATACGCGGCGGCCGGCAACGGCGTGGCGATTTTTCTGGGCCACAACGCCGCGCCGGCGGTGGAGTTCAACGCCGGCGGGGCCGACGAACTGCTGCCCGGCCGGCTGGCCACCGTCGTGCGCCGGCGCAACGACGACCCGCTCGCCCTGGCTCCCAGAAAGAACCACCCGCATCCCGTCCTGGCGTCGTTCCGCGGCCGGCAGGAGAGCGTTCCCTGGAATCTCTTCCCCATCTTTCGCTACTGGCAACTGGAAGACCCCAGCGGCACCATGGTCGCCATGACCAACGGCAGTCCAGCGATTCTGGAACGTCCCGTGGGAAAAGGGCGGGTGCTGATGATGACCACGCCGATTTCCGATCGGGCCATGCAAACCGGCCGTGATCCGTGGAATCTGTTGGCCATCAGCGAGGCCGTCCCCACGTTCCTCTTGCTCAACGACATGATGGCCTATCTGGTGGGCAGCGGCAATCAGCGGTTGAACTACACGGCCGGGGCGGCGGACAATGTCGAGTTGACTCTGGAGATCGATGAAATCTACGACCGCTACGCCGTGACCCTGCCCGAGCAGGCTCCCGACGGAACCGACATTCCTCCCGTGCCCCCCGACCGGCAGCGACAGACGGTCACCGTTTCCGGAGCCGACTGGATCGGCAGCTATCGCGTGGAAGCGGGTGGAACGGGCGGGTTGCGTCGCGGGTTCAGCGTCAACCTCGATCCTCGGCAGACGCAACTGCGGCGGACGACGTCGGAACAACTCGACGAACTGTTTGAATCGGGAAAATACCATCTCGCACGCACCAAGGAAGATATTTCGGCGGTCGTGCGCCGCGGACGCGTGGGACGCAACCTGTTTCCCCTGGTGATGATGCTCCTGGCCGTGGTGCTCGGGGCCGAACAAGTCCTGGCCAACAAGTTCTATCGGGATCGATAAGAGGTCCAGCCATGGAACATTTATCCTTCGATCCGATCGGAGGAAACTACTGGCTAACCGGCGGCGCCGTGGCGGTGCTGGCCGGGCTGTTGGTGCTGGGCCCCGCGCGAAGCCGGACGACCCGCCCGCGCCGCGCCGCGCTGGCCGGGATCCGCGTCCTGGTGATCCTTCTGGTCGCCGTGGCCATGGCCCGGCCGGTCGTCGTCTATACCGAATGGATCCGCCAGCCGGCCGTCGTGTTTCTCATGCTGGACCAATCGCGGAGCATGAAGGCACCCGACGCCCGCGGCGGCGCGACCCGCTGGGATGCCCTCCGCGCCACGCTGGCCGATGGCCGGGAGGATCTGGCTCGGCTGGCCAAGGAAGTCCAAATCAAGGTGCTGGTGTTCGACTCGCACGCCGCCCCGGTCGAACTCGTCGACGGTGAGGTGGAGCTACCGGACCAACCCGACGGCGATCAGACGGCCATCGGTTCGGTGCTCGAGGAGCTGCCCCTGTTGGCCGAAGGCCATCGGGTGCTCGGGGTGATCCTGCTGAGCGACGGAGCCCAACAGGCGCGTCCGCCGCGGGCCACGCCGCCGCAAACGGCCGTCGCCCGGACGAGACATCTGGGGTTTCCGCTCTTTCCACTTGGTTTCGGCCGCTCCAGCGGGTTGGGTCAGGCCGCCGACGTGGCCGTCGAGAGCCTGTCCGTCGAGGAGACCGTGTTCGTCAAGAGCGATCTGCAAGTCGCGGCCGTACTGCGGTTCAACGGCTACGTCAACCGCACGATTCCCGTCGAGTTGCGTTTTGAAACGGCCCCCGGCGTGATGGAGGTTGTCGACCGAAAGCCGGTCGCCGTGACCGCGGACGGCCAGATCATCAACGTCGAGTTCAGCCATACAGTCACCACGCGCGGCGAGCACAAGGTCGAGGTTCGCGTGGCCGAACAGCCGGGCGAACTGGTCACGACCAACAACAGCAAGAGCACGTTTGTCAACGTGCTCAAGGGCGGGCTCAACGTGTTGTACCTCGAAGGGACGCCGCGCGCGGAGCAAAAGTTTCTCCGCCGGACTTTGGATTCCTCGCCCGAAATCAAGGTCGACTACCAGTGGCTCGACGCCCGCCGCCCGGGAACGTATCGTGGCGATTTTCTCGAACAATTCAAACCCGGGAAGTACGACGTCTACATTATCGGCGATCTCGATTCTAACGCCTTTCTTGAGTCGAAGGAGATGATCGGCGCCGCACAAGCCTCCCAACAACGGTGGCCCGCCCTGGAATCGCTGGCCGAGGCGGTCGATCGGGGCGCCGGGCTGATCATGCTGGGCGGTTTTCACAGTTTCGGGCCGGGCGGATACTACAAGACGCCGCTGGCCGGAGTTTTGCCGGTTCGGATGCACGAACTCGATCGTCAGCAACTCGACGGACCGATCCGTGAGCAATTGCATCACCCCGGCCCGTTGCGGATCCAACCCACGCCGCGCGGCCGTGAAGTCTATGGCCTGATGCTGGCGGCCGATCCGGCCGAGGACCGGGAACTTTGGTCGAAGCTTCCGCCGCTGGAGGGAGCCAACCGATTTCGCGGTTTCTCCGCCGGCGCCGAGAAGGTCGCGACAACCGACAAGGGGATTGAGCTGCTGGTTGCCCATAGCCCGGGCAACGGTCGGGTGATGGCCTTTGCCGCCGATTCCACCTGGCTTTGGTGGATGGGCGGATTTGAGACGGCCCACAAGCGGTTCTGGCGGCAGATCGTCCTCTGGCTGGCCAAGAAAGATCAGTCGATGGATAGTCGCGTATGGGTCAAGCTCCAGGGGCGAAGTTTCGGCCCTCAGGAAAAGGTGGCGTTCACCCTCGGAGCCGATTCCCCCGACGGGGATCCCATCCTCGATGCCACGTTCGAGGTCAAGGTGCTCGATCCGCAAGGAGACCGGCACGACGTGCGACCGGTCGTCGGGACGGAACAGGTGACCGGCTCGTTTCTCAAGACGAAACACCCCGGTGACTATACCGTCGAAGTCAGCGCCACGAAGGTCATCGAAGGCCTCCGGCAACCGCTGGGCAAGACAACCGCCCGATTCGTCGTGGTCGAAGAAGACCTGGAACTCGACAACGCCGCCGCCGACGTCGACACGCTGGAGAGTCTTGCCCAAATGAGTGGCGGCCAGTACTACCCTCCGGAAATGTTCCCGCAGTTGCTCCAGGAGTTGGCCGAGAAAGTCGAAACCCTCGAGGTCCCCCGAGATACCTCGCGCGAACTGTGGAGCAACTGGCCGTTCTTTCTTCTCTTCGTGGCCCTGCTTGGCGTCGAATGGTTTCTCCGCAAACGCTGGGGTCTGGTTTGAGGAAAAAAAAGGGGGGGGAAGGGAGCCAGAACTATTTGGTGGCTGCGTTAAACAGTTCTGACCCGTTTTTCGTCTCGTTTTTCGTCTCGTTTTTCGTCTTGTTTCGTCTTGTTTCGTCTGCGGCAGCCTAGGATGATGCCGGAACCTTCGTTTTCTCGTAAAGAAATTCGGGAGCCATATCCGCACCGTTTGGCCAACACAGCGTGTGGAACTCCGGGTGGATCGTGAATTGCTTGAAGGTTTCCATGTCCTTCAGAGGTTCGAATATCTCGCCGTAAAGCTCCCCGCCCAACTCCACGTCGCCCTCCGTTCCGTTGGCAAAGCGGAGGTGAATTGTGAAGTCGCGTACGTACCTCGCTTCCACTATTCTCGGTATCATCGCTCTACTCCAGGGGCGCTATTTTCTCAGGAGAACGCCCCGCTTGAATAAGATCCCAAGCTTCCCCGTACACCGCATGAAAGTGCGGAGGCGCATGATCCCGCGGGAAGATACCGATCACAATTCCGAGAAATCTTGATAACTCAGGCATGT
>JABMRP010000606.1 GCA_013202535.1 Planctomycetota bacterium | reverse complement strand
GGGGCCAGATCGAACGCAAATTGGCGCAGGGGGATCGACAACCCCTTCCCCCGCGCCTTGATGTAGGCTTCTTTGAGCGTCCAGAAATCGAAGAACGTGGCTTGAAGATCCTCGTCCCCGGTGCGCTGCAGGACGGCTACTTCCGCCGGTGCGAAGAAATGCCGGGCCAATTTCAGCGCCCGAGTGCGGCGCTGGACGGATTCCACGTCGACGCCCAATTCCTCGTGCCGCCCCACCGCGCAAACGACGATGTCGCCGGTGTGCGATAGGTTGAAGTGCAAGGCAGGAACCGCCGGCCGGGCGATCGACGGCTTGCCGTAGTCGTTAGTCTGAAACACCCAATCGCGCGGATTGCACGGAGCATAGCGCGACAGCACCGTCCGAACCAGCGCCCGAGTGACCAGATACCGATGCCGGTCCCGCTGGCGTGCAAACCGCTGCTGTTGTGCGGTCTCCTTGGCGGAGAGCATCTCCCGATAACGGTCCAGCAACCGCGCGTCATCGATCTTGTCGGTGGCAACGTACCACAGGTGAACGTCGTTGTCGGCCAAGGTCGGCGCGCCGGCGCTATGCATCTTCCTTCTCCGGCACCTTCTCCAGCAGTTCGAGCAACACCTGATCGGGGTCGATGTTTTCGGCCTGGGCTTCGAAGTTGAGCAGGACCCGGTGGCGCAGGGCGGGAAGATACACACGCCGGACGTCCTCGAAGCTGACGTTGAAGCGACCGTCCAGCAGGGCCCGTACCTTGCCGGCCAAGGCCAGCGCCTGCGCGGCGCGCGGACTAGCGCCCCAACGAACGTATTGATCGGTGACCGGCATAGCCGCCGGACCGCCGGGATGGGTCGCCGTGACCAGCCGGACCGCATAATCGCGTACGTGGGGCGCCAGAATGACCTCGCGGACCAGCGATTGCCACCGGATAATTTCCTCGCCGCCCATCACCCGCTCCGGTTCGGCCGGCGCGCCGCGGGTGGTCCGCTCGACGATCATCGACAGTTCCTCTCGGCTGGAGTATCCAACGTGCAATTTGAAGAAGAACCGGTCCAATTGGGCTTCCGGCAGGGGATAGGTTCCCTCCTGTTCGATCGGATTCTGCGTGGCCAGCACGAAGAACGGCGGGGGCAATCGGTGGCGCACGCCGGCGGTGGTGACCGTTCCCTCCTGCATGGTCTCCAGCATGGCCGACTGGGTCTTGGGCGTCGCCCGATTGACCTCGTCGGCCAGGCAAATCTGCGTGAAGATGGGCCCTTTCTGGAACTCGAAATGGCGTTTCCCCTCGACCGATTCCATTACCATGTTGGTGCCCAGAATATCGGCGGGCATCAGGTCGGGGGTGAATTGGATTCGCGAGAATTGCAGGTCGAGTGTTTTCGCCAGCGTGCGTACCAGCAGGGTCTTCCCCAACCCCGGCACGCCTTCCAGCAGGCAATGACCGCCGACAAATAGGCACGTCAACACGCCGTGGACGATCTCTTCGTGTCCGACGATCACCCGGCCGATCTGCTTGCGCACGCTTTCGTACCGCTGGGCAAACTCGGCCGCCCGTCTTTCCATGTTGTCGCCGATACTCATTCGATGATCCTGTGGGTTGGTGTGTGTGCTAATCTTCTCTGCGTTGTTTCCAGGTGTCTTTCTTTGCTCGCAGCAGCCGGGCCGTGTAGGTTTCCTCTTCTTCCTCGGGCGTTAGCATGGGGGTTGGCTTCGCCGTGTCGGCACGCGGGGCTTCGGTGGCGTCGATTTCCTCCAAGACGGACAGGTCTCGTTCCAAATCGTCCGAGAGATCGAAACGCGCGCCGGCCTGACGATGCCGGCGTTGCTCTTCCAGCTCCTCTTTTCGAGCGCGCAATCGCTGGAGATGTTCGGCCGGCACGGGCGCCGGCTGACGCCGGAGCACGAAATCGCCGAGGCGCGTGAGCAGTGGTCCCGCCCAGGCAAAGCCGATCGCGACCCGGCGAACGAGTACGTCGAAGAAGAAAAGGCAGCCGCCCCACAAGACCATCAGATGCCAGGCGTCGCGACTACTGGTCACCTCGGGCAGCGTGTGGCGGAAGGTGTCGGCCTTAAGCGCCGAATCGATCCACGGCGGACCTTCCGGAGGATCCACCAGCAGTCCCGGCGTCGCGGCGCCCTCGGGTTCCATTTGGGCAAGGATTGTGAGCAGGGGCATGTTCGTCCCCCGGTCGCGGAACTCGTTGCTGTACGGCACGCTGATGCCGGTTTGGATGAGCGTTCGCTCCGTCTTGGCGTCGCCTTCTTTGGCGGAAACATCCGTCCCCGAATCGATGGTGACGAAATAGCTGCCCGCGGCCAGCGCGGGAAAGTCGCCCTCATAGCGGCCCGGTGCCGTCTGCCGCATGGACAGAGGAAAGGGCTTCAAATCGGGGCCGACCACTCGGGCCGTCATCTCGCGGAAGTTGAGGAAATCGCTGTTCTTGTCCAGCGCGGTAACGATCACGCGAGCCCGGCCGTCGGCCACGTCGGTGGCCACGGTGAAGTTGTCCGGATCTCCCGGCGGCCGCATCGCCCAACGAACGGTCTGGTCGAACAATTTGGCGTAGTTGGACCAGCCGGGCCATGTCGCCGCCCAAAGTTGACCCGTGTCGGTCGTCAGGACGACCGATCGACCCAGCCCGAAACGCCACCCGGCCAGGATCGTGTTGTTTCGTTCGTTGGCCGGACGGGGTGAAACCAGCGCCGTCTCGACCAGCGTATTCTCCTTTCGCCTGGTCAGGACAAAGCCTCGGATCCCCGGCAGTGTCCGTTCGATGCCGCTGGTCATTTCATCGTGAAAGTCGGTCCGCCGGGGCGAGAACTCGACGCCCGGCTCGTAGACCAGCGGCTGGGCCACCTTGCGGGCCTCGCGCTGGAAGATCTTCGGCAGGGTTTTGGGATCCTTGACCGGGTAGTACGTGCCGCCGGT
>JABMRP010000605.1 GCA_013202535.1 Planctomycetota bacterium | reverse complement strand
TAGGTGGTGATTTTTGCCCGCGATACGGAGAGCCCCAACGCGAATAGCGCCGAACTGATTGCGTGGAGCAATCCGGGCCGGTCGGGCGTGAAGACGTCGAGGATCGTGCATTGGGCCGACGTGTTGTTGTCGACGTGGACGTGGACGCGGGCCGTACTCACCGCCGGTCCTGATGGAACACCGACGCGACGCGTCGGACGAAACGACGGACGCGCCCGCTCCTCTCCCCGTAGCGAACGCAAAAGGGCCTTCTCGATTTCCGCCAGACGCGCGCTCGACGGCCCGCCGGGTGTGTCCGGATCGCGCACCAGAAAGCGATCCAGCACGAGCCCGTCGTCCAGCGTGTTGATACCCGCCGACAGGATCTCCAACCGCTCTTCGGTCAGTGCCCCGACCAGCCGGTGAAACACGCCCGGGACGACCTCCTCGGTTGTTCCCACGTCGCATTGGATCGTCTCGGTTTCCGGGAAGTAGTGGGCGCGGGCCACCACGTCGCCAGGCTCCAGCCGATGGTCCAAATGCAGTTCGTCGGCGATCCGCCGCGTCTGCTCTTCGATCGTCACCGCCGCGCTCTCGCCGGCCAAACACTGCATCGTGCGGTCGTACAGATCGGCCAGCACTTCCGCTTTCCAGCCGGTCCACACGCCGGGTCCTACCGCCGTCAGATCGGCGGCGCTGGTGACCAGCAACATTTTCAACCGCTCAAGCGATCCCACGTCGACGGCGAATCGGACGATCAATTGCTCGTCGCTCGTGTCGCGGCGAAAGGCCAGTTGGTTCATCACCATGTGGCTGCCAACCAGAAACGTCAGTGTATCGGTCTCCTCGTCGTCCAGTTGCAGCCGGGCCGCCGTACGCCGCGCGATGTCTTCGCCCACGATGCGGTGATCCTCCGGGTGTCCCTTGCCCAGATCGTGGATCAACAGGGCCAGATGGAGCAAGTCCTTTCGGCGAATCTGGCGGTAGACCTCTCCCAGCGGAGTCGGATCGGCCTGCAACGCCGCGGCACATTCCACCGCCCGAAGACAATGCTCGTCGACCGTGTACTTGTGATACTGATTGAACTGCAACAGTCCGCGGGCATGCGCGAAATCGGGGATCATCCGTTCCAGCAGCCCGACGTCGCGCAGCCCTCGCAGCATCTCACCCGGTCGTGACGGACAAGCCAGCAACGAGCGGAAATGGCCGATCGCCTCGGGCGTGATGTCCTCGCTCACTTGCGGAGCGCACGGTCGAATGGCGGCCCAGGTGTCCGGTGCCACGGGCCGGTCGAGCAAGTTGGCCAGATCGACCACCTGCAAGATGCTTGCCAGATTGCCGGCAATCCGGCGGCGACCTCGGCGCGTGGCTTCCACACCCGCGGCGGAAACTCGCAGATCGCGCTCCACGCGATGCCCCAGCGCGGACCCGAAAAATCGCTTCACTCGACCCGGAGCCCGAGCCTGGGCGACAAACCGATCGACGATACCGGCGGTTTGTCCCGTATGACGGAAGTAGTCGCGCATGAACCGTTCGACGGGCAACATGCCGGTGGCGGCCGGGTATCCCCAAGCGGCAGCGATGCGAAGTTGCTCGGCCCGATCGAGCAGATCGGAGGCCCTGCCGGCGTGGAAGTGCATCTCGTTGCGCAAGCGCAAGAGAAACTCGCCGGCCGCTTCAATCACCCGGCAATCTTCCTCGGCCAGCGCGCCGCGGCGGCCCAGTTCGCCCAGATCGGTCGTCCCGTGTCGGAGTTCGGCAATCCAACGGAGTAGTTGGACGTCGCGCAATCCGCCGGGTGATCGCTTGACGTTGGGCTCCAGGAGGAATACGGTCTGACCGTATTTCGCCCGTTCCTGCAGCCTCGCCTTCTCGACCTCCGCGATCAGGAGCCGGCTTCTCCGCCGCGCTGCCTGGTGGAAGCGGTAGGTGAATCGCTCGAAGAGATCCGCGCTGCCGATCAACCGCCGGGCGTCGATCAAGGAAGTGCAAATGACCGGGTCGCGGCAAGCCAGCCGGCAAGCGGCCCGCGGCGTGCGAACGCTGTGGCCGAGCGTCAACCCGGCGTCGAACACGTCGCGCATCCACCGCCGCGCCAGGGGGGCCACCGTCGCGGCCACCGAGGGCGCGTGCAGCAGCATCAGATCGACGTCGGAGTAGGGCGCGATTTCGCGACGCCCGTCGGCTCCCAGGGCGACCAGCGCGACGCGCCCCTCCAAGGCCGCGCGTTCGTTTTCACCCGCCTCGGCCAGGGCCGCCTCGAACAGATCGGTCAACACCTCGTCGCGCAGGGCCGTGACGGCGGCACACAGGTCTCTTCCTCCGCAGGCCGCATCGTGTCGCTTCTGGAACTGGCGCAGACTTCGTTTCAGCCGTTGCCTGGCGTTCGATACATGGGAGGCGATCGCGCACATCCGGCCGGCTACACCGCCCCCTCGCCCGTCTCACCGGTGCGGATGCGTACCGTTTCGGCCAGATCGGAGACAAAGATCTTCCCGTCGCCCACCTGGCCCGTTTGTGCCGAGCGGACGATCGTCTCCAGCAGCTTCGGCACTTCGGCGTCGGCGACGACGATTTCGAGTTTCAGCTTGGGTACCAGGTCGACCGAGTATTCGGTGCCGCGGTACATTTCCGTATGTCCCTTCTGGCGGCCGAATCCTCGCACCTCGGTCACGGTCATTCCCTGGACGCCCTGTTCGCTCAGCGCGCTCTTGACCTCCTCAAGCTTGAAGTGGCGAATGATGGCTTCCACTTTCTTCATCGATCGTCTCCTTGGTTTTACGTCGTGCGCCGGGCGGTTATATGAAGATATACCCTTCTTCGCCGTGTTGGCTCAAGTCGAGCCCCTGAATTTCTTCCTCTTGGGCAACCCGAAGGCCCATCGTCGCGTCGAGAATCTTCAACAGGACGAACGTCACGCCAATGGCCAAGGCCCAGGTGACGGCCGTGGCGAGAATCTGGCCGGTCAAGGCCGAACCGCCCTCCAGCAGCCCCAACGCTTTATCACCTCCGGCAACCTGTTGCGTGGCGAAGACGCCGGTCAACAGAGCGCCCAGAGTACCGCCCACGCCGTGAACGCCGAAGACGTCGAGCGAGTCGTCGTAACCGAACCGTGCTTTGATCGCGGTGCAGGCGTAGAAACACCCGACCCCACCAGCCAGCCCGATGAGGATCCCCGAGACCGGCTGTACGAATCCCGACCCGGGCGTGATGCAGACCAGACCGGCGACCACCCCGGAACACGTTCCCAAGACGGAAGGCTTCCCGCGCGTGATCCATTCCATACTCGCCCAGGCGATTCCGCCGGCGGCGGCGGCGAAGTGGGTCGCCGCAAAGGCGCTGGCCGCCAGACCGTTTGCCGCCCCGGCGCTGCCCGCGTTGAATCCGAACCAACCGACCCAGAGCATGGTCGCCCCGATGGCGGTGTACGTCAGATTATGCGGCGGCATGGGATCGCTCCCATAGCCCAGTCGTTTACCGATCAACAGGGCACAGACCAGCGCCGAGATGCCCGAGCTGATATGGACGACCGTGCCGCCGGCAAAATCCAGCGCGCCCAGCACCGGCGTGTAGGCGTTGCCGTCGCCGAGAATCCCCCCGTCCCATACCATGTGGCACAAGGGACAATAGACCAGCGTTCCCCAGAGCACCATGAACACGACCATCGTGCTGAATTTCATCCGTTCGGCAAACGCGCCGACGATCAAGGCCGGTGTGATGATGAAGAACATTCCCTGGAAGAGCATGTGGGTAAGCCGGGGGATTGTTCCTTCGAGCGGAAAGACGACTTCGCCGTCGACGAGGCTGCCTTGCACGTCGTTCATCAGCAGGAACTCGCCGTTGCCGAAGACCGGCCCGTCGCCGCCGAACGAGAGCGAATATCCGTAAACGGCCCAAATGACGGTCATCAGTCCCATCAGGAACACGCACTGCATCATCACGCCCAGCACGTTCTTCTTTCGCACCAAGCCGCAGTAGAACAGGGCCAACCCCGGGGCGGTCATCATCAACACCAGCGCCGAGGAGGTGAGCATCCAGGCGTTGTCGCCCGTGTCGAGCGTGACGTCTTCTTTGGCGGTTTCTTC
>JABMRP010000604.1 GCA_013202535.1 Planctomycetota bacterium | reverse complement strand
CCGACGATCCCCTGGTGTGGGCTGATGTGGCCCGACGCCACGCCCGTCTCGCTGGCCGAGGCCGAAGCGATTCACCGTTACACGACCGGCCGGAAACGGGCCCTCTTCTTCGACGATTTTCAAGACAACCCGCCGATCCCCCAGCGGCCGGGATGGACGCAGTATGGGAGCATCGGCGCCGGCGGCAGCGGCGTGTTGACGCTCCGGCCGGGCATGAAAATGATCGCCGGCGATCCCCAGTGGGACGACTACGTGCTCGAAGCGGTCGTCATGCTCCAGGACACCACCAGCAACGCGGGCCTGCTATTGCGCGTCAACAAACCGGGCCCCGGCCGCGACGAACTACACGGCTACTACGTCGGCCTGGACACGAAGAAACTGTACCTGGGCAAGATGCAAAACAACTGGCAGCCGCTGGCCGAGTTCGATCTGGAAGAAATCGAGTGCCGCATCGTGCCCGGCGTGTGGAACCAGATCCGCGTGGCCGCCCAGGGCGATCGCATCCGCGTCTGGCTCAACCGCATGCACCACGACGACGGCCTGCGCATCGACTATACCGACGAAAAAGCCCCCATTCTGACCGGCAATATCGGCGTTCGCACCCACAACGTATCGGCGTGGTTCGACAATGTTGTTGTACTGCCGATCGATGCGCTGCCGGAGTTGAGGGGCGAGTGATCTTTAGAGTCCACCCTCAAGCAACATGCCGTCGATCCGCGCGCTACTGGTCCAAAGCCGGCTCAGACTTTCGACTTGGGCCAGCCGGACGCGGGCGTAGGTTTGCTGGGCCGTGAGCAGCGTGAGGTAGCTCACTTGGCCCCCTTTGTGGAGTTTGTCGACCGAATCGCGCGCCTCCTTGGCCGTACTGACGACGACTTGGGCGTATTGGTCCACCCGATTACGGGCGGCGGCGTACTCCCGGAAAGCCGTCGCGAGCCGTTGCCGCAAGTCGAGTTCGACCCGCACCACTTCTTTGTGTGCCGCCGCAAGTTCGGCTTGGGCTTGCCGAATGTTCCCTTGATTTCGATTGAATAGCATCAGCGGCAGGCCCACTTCGATACCGGTCACGGTACGCTGACCGCCGGTATCGTATTGCACGCCTGCCTGGAGTTGGAGATTGGGCACGCGCCCGGCACACTCTCTTTGCACTTGGCAACTGGCTCGCGAGACGGCCGCTCGGGCTTCGGCCAGTTCGGGGCTCTCGGCCAGCAATCTCCCCAGCGCTTCGTCCCAGGTCCATTGCGCCGCCGGGGTGGCCAGCATGTCGGGTAACCGCCGCGGCGGCATATCCGGAACGCCCACCACCGTAACCAGCCCGCGCCAAGCGGCCAGCAGCCGGTACTCCGCGTCGGCACGTTCGAGCATGGTCGTTTCGGCCAGGACCTTGGCCTGGAGTACGTCGACGGGGCTTCCCTGGTCGGCCTGTTCGAGGAGGCGCGTCGATCGGAGACTCTCGTTGCCGAAGGCAACCAATTCGTCGTACAGGGAGACCGTGCGCTGGGCGATCAGCACCTCGTAGAATGCGGTCCGGGTATCGTTCAACACCCGAAATCGCTGCGTTTCCTCCGCCCGCATGGCCTGGCGAATCTCGTGGGACACCGTGGCTTGAGCCAGACGGAGCTTGCCGGCGGTGACGACTTCCTGCGAAATGAACAGGCCGTGTTTGCCGGCCGATCCGTCTTCGCCGATGTCCTCGCCCGAGTAGCCGAGTACCGGATTCGGATGGAGTCCCGCTTGCGTGTACTTTCCGCGAATCGCCCGAACCCGAGCGGCCGCCTGGGCAAGCGTCGGATTGTTGCCCATAGCCAACGCCTCGAATTCGGCCAGAGTATGGTTCTGGCCCATTGCCGGCGCGGCAGGGGCAGCGTAGGCGGCGTCTGGCGGCATGGGGGGCGGCAACGGGGCTCGCGGCGGTTGCGCCGGCGCCGGGCGCGGAGCCGCGATGGGCGACGGTTGCGCCGGCGGCATGGGCTCCACGACCTGGCTCATGGCAACCACTCTGCCGGTCGGCCGGTTCGGCGGCGGAGCCGGCAAGACATGCACCGGATCCCACGCCCATACCGGCTCGCCTAAGACTAAGCAGGCCACCGCGGTGCAGATCGTCGCTGCGAATCGTTGCGACATCAACTCATCTCCCCTCGTTGTATATTGCCCGCCGGGACAATCGGCGCGTGGGCCGATTTCTCCGCGACGTTCTCTACCGGTAGACACACTCGAGGGGGGAATCGAGCGCCTATAACGATTGTGTCGGTTATGCGGCAGGATCGGATTGAGCCAATTGTCCCGATCAGACGGATTGTAAGTTCCGCGGCACCCTCTCAAAACGAAAGCAAGTAGTACTTCCGAGGGGTTTTTATGCAACTCTTCACAAAAGGCGGGCCCCCTCTCTTGTTCTGGAGCGTTCGGTCGGGTAGCTTCAATGAAATCGAATGGGACAACTCCGCGCCCGTCTCGCGGCGCATGCATATACCTTGCCTCCCCAGACACGGGGATTGGCGTGGCTTCTTTGTTGGCAGAGGCATGATACAATCAAGCGCGGTGCGGCAATCGGCCGCCGATGTGCCTATTGATTTGCGGACACGTCGGTTAGAGCGGGTTTTCGTACGCTACCAAGACGAGCTGTTGGGTACCCTGCACTTCCTCGTGGGCGACGTGGAGGATGCGCGCCTGGGGCTCCAGGAAACGTTTGCCATCTGCTGGCGCGCCCGCGACAGGATGGCGACGGAGGACAACCTCAAGGCGTCGGTCTTCCGGACGGCGCTTGCCGTCGGTCGCGACATGCGCGGATCCGCTTGGCGACGGCGCCGCAGACCGCTGGGGGCCGCCAATCTGACGTTGGTTGCCGTGCCGGCCGATCACCAAGCCAACCCCGCTCGCCGCGACCGGTTGGGGATCATTCGGTGCATGCTGAGTCGGCTGCGACGGGAAGAACGGGAAGTCTTTCTGCTGAGAATCAACGCCCGGCTGACCTACGAGGAAATTGCCCGGATACTGCTCGTTTCTCCGTCAGCCGTCAAGAAGAGGATGCGGACCGCGCTGCGCAGAATTCGCGAAGGGCTGGAGTGAGACACGATGACCATCGGTCCGGAGATGCGACAGCGGTTGTTGGAACTGATCCACGACCTACTGTCGGAGGACGAAGAGGCCGAGTTGCGCGAGCGGATTGATCGTGATCCCCAACTCGCCCGGGCGTATGAGGAGGTTCGGGCAACGGCCGACGCGATGAGCGAAGCCGCCCGGGTCGAAGCACCGCCTATCGAACTGCGCCGTCCGGAAGATCGCGACCCGGCCATCGGTGCAAGCCTTCCGTCGGGCACCGGCAAGCGCCGCGTATCCGAAGCTCCGCCCCCCGCACGCGCGGCCCGTTGGACCGTGGGGATTACGGCCGCCGTCCTTCTTCTCGTTTCGTTGGGAGGTTACCTTTCCCATCGCAGCCGGATGAGCACGATTGCCGCCGCGCATCCGCGGCTGTTGGTCACCGGACCATCCCACATCGGCGTCGAAACGGACAGCCGGTTCTCGATCACCACCAGCGGTGCGACCGGGGAGCCGATGGCGGCGGAGATCGAATTTCTGCTCCAGGGGCCCGGCGACCGGCAGATATTCGCCCATCACGAGTCGACCGACGAGGAGGGCCGGCTGGACGTGGTGGTTCCGGCCGCTGACGTCCGCGAAGCTTCTTCCGGAAGCCCGGCCGGCGCGTCATTGACCGTCCTGGCCGTCTCCGGCGACCGCCGCGCGCAATGCGAGGGCCTGCTGAGGTTGGAGCCCCTCGGCTACCAGACCGACCTGTCGCCAGGCAAATCTTCGTATCGACCCGGGGACGAAGTCACTTACCAATCCTCAACGGTCTCGCGGCTCACCCTGACCGCCTCGCGCGCGTTTCCCGTGACTTTCACGATCATCGATCCGCGGGGAAACGACGTATCGCGCCAGCAGACCACAACCGAAGCCGGAGTGGCCCGCGGCAAGACACGATTGCGTGACGATGCTCCGGCAGGGCAATATCGGCTGTCGGTGACCAGCGCCGACGTCGCGCTGCCCCAGCGAAGTTGTATCTTCTGGGTTCGCGATGCGCTGGACGGTGAGGCGGGGGCCGACGTGGAATTCCGCCGGGAGCGCTTTCGTCCCGGTCAGGAGGTCACGGCCGATTTTTCGCTTGGCCCTGTCGACGGAATTCCGGCGGCCGGGGTCGCGGTGCGAACCACCGTCCGGCTGGCCGGCGAGGTGGTCGACGAGCAAACCGCCGAGACGTCCGCCGACGGCACCTTGCGGATCGCGTTTACCCTGCCCAAGGAGATTCATCGCGCCGGCGCCACGCTGGCGATTACTTTCGATCGCCAGGGAACGTCGCGAACGCTCGTGCGTGAGATTCCGCTGGACCTCGGGCACCTCCAGGTCAGCTTCTATCCCGAGGGGGGGCAGTTGGCCGCGGGGCTGGAAAACCGCGTCTATTTCATGGCGCGCGATGGGCACGGCGAGCCGGTCGACCTGAAAGGCGTGATCGTCGACGCCCAGGG
>JABMRP010000603.1 GCA_013202535.1 Planctomycetota bacterium | reverse complement strand
GGGTCCGTTGTCGCAGAAGTAGATCACGATCGTATCGTCGGCGAGTTGGAGGTCGTCGAGTTTCTTAAGGATCCGGCCGACGTTGAAGTCAATGTTCTCGCACATCGCCAGGGCCGCACGCACGTGGCCGATATTCTCGCGCTGCGGATCGCGGTTGTGCATCGACAGGTCTTTGTCCTTGAACTTATCCCACCATCGCTGGGGCACCTGCATGGGTGAATGGGGCGTGTTCAGCGGCAGATAGGCGAAGAAAGGCCGATCCTTGTTCTTCTCGATGAAGGCCATCGCCCGGTCGGTGAAATCGTCGATCACGAACCCGTTTCCACGCACGATCCGGCCGTTGTGTTCCAGCGGAGGGCTGAAGTAGTCGCCCCAATGTCCGGAGCAGAACCCATAGTACTCGTCGAACCCCCGGCCGTTGGGATGGTAGGGATACTGCATGCCGTTGTGCCATTTGCCAAACGCCGCGGTGGCGTAGCCGGCCGCCTTGAACACCTGGCCGATGGTCCGCTCGTCGAGATCCAGCCGCTCGCCGCCGGCCGACGTGCTATACACACCGCCGCGCGGGTGATATCGGGCGGTGAGAAACTCGGCCCGGGTCGGCGAACAGACCGGACAAACGTAGAACCGATCGAAGCTCGCCCCGTCGCGGGCCAGCGAATCGACGTTGGGCGTGCTCAGGTTCGTGTTGCCGTTGAGGCTCAAGTCGCCCCAGCCCTGATCGTCGGAGAGGATCACGACGATATTGGGTCCACGGGCAAGATCATTGCATACGCCGTGCTTTTCAGTACCCAACGAGAGGAATCCGGCAAAGACGGCAAGAACCAGTGGAGCCATCCGACGTGGCAAACGGCCTGGCAAATGAGACGGGGTAAGTTCGGTTCCGGCGGGATGGTGCGCCATCTCGGTATCTCCTCGCGGTTTGGGGGTTTGCGGTGGTCCGACACGATCAAGCGCGACCTTCAGCCCAGTATCGGTGCTCGGCGGCGGCGGGTCAACGTGCCGGAGGGATTCGCCCATCGGGTAGACCGACTGATTTGAACCAAGCCGCGCCACGAGAATCCGCCCGGGCGTTTGACGTGGAGCAAGGGGGGAGGTTAAGATGGCGTCCACTGCGAGCCTGGATCGCATTTCGGTCAACGCCTTACCTAGATCATCGTTTCAGGAAAAGAAAATGGACTCTCAACGACTGACGCGTAGAGACTTGATGCGTTTGCTGACCGGCGCGGGAGTAGCCGCCGGACTCGGAGGCGCGGCAAACTCCCGGCAGGCGTGGGCCGATATTGCCTCCCGCAACGACGCTCCCGTGGGCGTCCCGGTTGTGGGAACCGACCATCCGCCCACGACCGTGGTCGACGGCAAGGTGATCCAACCGCAACGACAACTGCCTTTGTTGCACACCACCGATGTGCTGGTCGTCGGTGGCGGGCCGGCCGGCGTGGTGGCGGCGCTGGCCGCCCGGCGGGCCGGTGTGAAGGTCACGCTGGTCGAGCGGTACGGCCATTTCGGCGGACTCTGGACCGGCGGGCTGGTGCTGCTGGTGCTCGGGCACATCGTCACCGGCGGTAAGCAGGTCTGCCAGGGCATCGGCGAAGAAATGATGCGGCGGTTGGAGCGGCTCGACCGCGGCATCGTCAACCGCCGCCCGGGCGCGAATCCCACCGTCGACGCCGAGGCGCTGAAGTACGTCATGGTCGAGATGGTCATGGAGGCCGAACTCGACATTTTTCTGCATTGCTGGGGTGTCGACGCGATCATGGACGGCAACAAGGTATGCGGGGCCGTGTTCGAGAGCAAGTCGGGGCGGCAGGCGATTCTGGCCAAGAACGTGGTCGACGCGACCGGCGACGGCGATGTCTTTGCGGCCGCCGGCGCTGCGCACGAACATCGCAAGTACCATATCGGGCTCGTCTCCCGGATCGGCAACCTCGACAAGGTCGATCGCGCGGCGGCCGGCGACCGTAAGCCAAAGAACCTGGGCGGCGCGACTCCCATCCCGGGGGTCCGTTGGGTCAACATGCACGGCCCCGACGCCGATGGACTCGACGTTCGCGAACTGACGCGGATTGAATTGAACGCTCGGCGGTTGATTTGGAAAAACGTGCAGCAGATCCGCGCCACGCCGGGGTACGAACAGGTCTACCTGATGGAGACTGCCCCGCAAGTGGGCGTGCGGATCACGCGAGTGCTCACCGGGTTGCACACGCTCAAACTCGACGACGTGAAGACGGGGGCACGGTTTCCAGACGTGGTGGCCGTCGGAGGCTCGTGGAACGGCGACCATCAAGAGTGGCAGATCCCTTACGGCGCACTGATACCCAAAGACGTCGACAACGTGCTGGCGGCCGGACGGTGTGTCTCGGGGGACCGGCTGATGTCGGACCTGATCCGCGTCATTCCGAATTGCTTTGTCACCGGTCATGCCGCCGGTGTCGCCGCGGCCGTCGCCGCGCAAGATGGCTGCCTGGTCCGCGAGGTCGAGGTGCCGAAAGTGCAGAAGCTCTTGCGGGACCAAGAGGCGTATTTGGGATAGGCCTAAACGACCATGGTTTGTATCCGCTCGCTCCAGGCCCATCTTCCTTCGCCGCGCACGATCGTGCGTTGTTGCTCGCTGGCGGCGGCGGTCGTGCTGGTGTTGGGGCTGCTGCCGTGGAAGGAAGCCGTCTTGATCGTGCCCGCCGTGAGCCCGTTTGTCGCGACGGCCACGACGATCGCCACCCGGTCTGTCGGCGCCGCCGCGCTGATCGCCGCGCCGGTGTTGGTCATCGTGCTCGTGCGACGTCGGTGGCTCTGTCGGTGGCTGTGCCCGGTGGGACTGACGGCCGAGTGCGCGGGTCGGCTGTCGCCGGTCTCGGCTTCTCGATGCAAGCGGGTGCCGCCGATCGGCAAGGGGATCGTGCTGCTTTCCATCGCCGCGGCTTGCTTTGGTTTCCCGCTTCTTTTATGGCTCGACCCGTTGGCACTGTTCAGCGCGGTTGTCGGTTTGGCGTGCGATCCGCTACCAACGGCCGGCTACGTGGCCGCCGGGGTGATGGGCGGGTTGCTCGTGCTGTCGTTTGCCTTGCCCGGGGTCTGGTGCCGAAGGGTATGCCCGCTGGGCGCGACTCAGGAACTGCTGGCTATACCGGCGCTAGTGTTCTCTCGCAAGCGAATCGCGTCGGCGGAGCAGGGCAGCGGCGACAGCCAACACCCGCAAGGAGTGCCGCGACGTTCGCTACTGGCCATGGCGGCGGGGGCCCTGTGCGCCGGATTGGGCGTGCGGTTCGGACTGGTCGGCCGCGTGCAAGGCCAGGGGCGGTCCTCGCCGGTGCTGCGTCCGCCCGGGGCGGCGCCCGCATGGCAGTTTCCGCAGCTTTGCCTGCGTTGTGGCAACTGCACTCGCGCCTGCCCGGCCGGTATCATTCACGTCGATTGGCAGTCGAAGACGATCGCCGACTGGCTGACGCCGGTCGTATCGATCGAGAACGACTATTGCCATGAAGACTGTTGCGATTGCATGCAAGTCTGCCCTTCCGGCGCAATTGTTTGGGGCGACTTGGCAGCGAAGCGGGAACACCCGATCGGCCTGGCGCACGTCGACTTGAACCGATGCCGCCTGGCCCTGAATCTCGATTGCCGCACGATGTGCCTGGAGGAATGCCCCTACGAGGCGATCGTCTTGAGGGAATGGTCCTGGGAGGACGGCCTGATCTATCCCGTGGTTCAGGTGGATAAGTGCCCCGGTTGCGGGGCATGCGTGCTCGCCTGTTCGCCGATGGACGCGATTACGATTCTTCCGCACGGTATATCGCCCTCCGCGGTCGTCGATTCCCAGTCGCACGACCAGAAGCTCGAAAGCGAGAATGGCG
>JABMRP010000602.1 GCA_013202535.1 Planctomycetota bacterium | reverse complement strand
GACGAGGGTGTCGAAGCCCGCCTTGATCAGGGCGCTGAGGCCGCCACAGAGAACGACCTGTTCGCCGAACAGGTCGGTTTCAGTTTCCTCGGCGAAGGTTGTCTCGATGACGCCGGCGCGGGTTCCGCCGATGCCTTTGGCGTAGGCCAGGCCGATTTGGCGAGCTTCATCGCCGGCGGTTTCGCTGAGGGCGATCAGGCAGGGCACGCCGGCGCCGCGAACGTACTCGGCCCGGACCAGATGTCCCGGTCCCTTGGGAGCGACCAGAATCGTGGCCACGCCCTCGGGCAGATCGAACTGGCCGAAGTGGACGTTGAATCCGTGGGAGCAGACCAGCACGTTGCCCGGCGAGAGGTTCTCGCGGATCTGGTCGCGGAAGATATCCCCTTGCAGTTCGTCGGGCAGCAGGATGGTGATGAGGTCGCCCTGCTTGACGGCCTCTTTGGTCGTTATCGGTGTGAACCCGTCGGCCACGGCCTGCTCGTAGTTGGCCGTGCCGGGCAACTCGGCGACCACCACGTCGCAGCCGCTGTCGCGCAGGTTTTGGGCATGGCCGTGTCCCTGCGAACCGTAACCCAAAATGGCGATCGTCTTGCCTTTCAACAGCGAGAGGTCGGCGTCTTTGTCGTAGAAAATCGTGGCGGGCATGGGGAAAACTCCTGGGAAACTGTCTGCCGACAAGCCGACATTCGGCGAACAAGGGCAATCGGCGAAAAAAGGGGAAAGCGGCGGGCCGTTATTTGCCGCCTCGCACCATGGCGATACGTCCGGTGCGGACCAATTCGATGATTCCAAACGGCCTTATCATCTCGACGAAGGCCTCGATCTTGCGCTCCTGGCCGGAGATCTCGATCATCACCATCTCCGCGGCTACGTCGACGATCCGGCCGCGAAAAATGTCGACCAACTCGCGGATGTCGCTGCGGGTTTCCTGGCTGGCGGAAACCTTCAGCAACATCAAGTCGCGCTCCACGTGGTCCTGCGAACTGACGTCGTCGACGCGGACCACCGTGACGATCTTCTCAAGCTGTTTGCGGACCTGCTCCAAGACACTGGTGTCGCCGACGACGACGAACGTCATCCGCGACAAATGGGGGTCCTCCGTCTCCCCCACCGCGAGACTGTCGATATTGTAACCGCGCGAGGCCATCATTCCCGAGATGTGCGAAAGCACCCCGGGTACGTTCTGAACCAATGCCGACAACACATGACGCATGACAGACTCCACGGTACGAGATAAACCGGAATTATAGTGCCCCCCGCCCGATTTGGACAAGGGCCTAACCGTACGATGGGCTTCCCAGCCCGTCGACTGTACGATGGCCCTCCGAGGCCGTCGCTGCCTGAACGATGGGCCTCCCAGCCCGTCGCGTGACCGTACCGCAGTTCTATCGACGGGCTGGGAAGCCCATCGTACCAAACGACAATCGCTAGACCTCGGCGATCGCCTTGTCGTAGAACTCGACGTATTTGTCGCGATCTTCTTCGCTGGCTCGAGCGGCCATCGCCGCGCGGGGATGCTGGTTGAGCTGCCCCGTGATGTTGTACTGCACGTGTGGCCCCCACTCGATCTCGCGGCTCAGCGGCAGCAACTGCTCTTCCAAAGCCTTGTAGATGGGCCGAATATGAAACTTCGGGTTGCGCAAGAAACCGATCAGCAGTTCCATCGGGCAATTGCCCGCCCCACGGCCCAGACCGCCCATCGACGCATCGGCCCGATTCGCTCCGTGGATAATCGCCTCGATCGTGTTGGCAAAGGCCAACTGCAGATTGTTGTGGGCGTGAATCCCCACTTCCTTGCCCGTCTCCTTGGCATATTTGAGATACTTCTTCACCAGGATCTCGACCTGCTCGGCATAGAGCGTCCCGAAACTGTCGACCACGACAATCGTGCTCGCGGCGGTCTCGGCCAGCATTTCCAGCACCTGGTCGACTTCCTGGTCGGGGGTTCGGGAAACGGCCATCAGGTTGGCCGTCACCTCATAACCCTTGTCGGTGGCGTCCTTGATCATGTCGACCGCTTCGGAAGCCTGATGCGAGTAGAAGGCGACGCGGATCACGTCCAACACACTCTGCTCTTTGGGCAGAATGTCCGTCGACCAGTCCGATTTGCCGGCGTCGGCCATGACCGAGAGCTTCAGTTTCGAGTCGTTCTCGCCGACGATCCGCCGGAGGCTGTCCTCGTCGCAGTGTTTCCAGGCCCCGAAATCGTCGACGGCGAAGATCTTCTTCGATCCCTTGTAGCCGACCTCCATGTAGTCCAGCCCCGCCGCGACGCACGTGTCGTAGACCGCCCGAACGAAGCCGTCCTCGAACTGATGATCGTTGACCAATCCGCCGTCGCGAATGGTACAATCCAGAACTTTTAACTCGGGCCGGTAGGTAATCCACGGGGCGGTCACGGCCAACTCCTTCGGTAGGGAATCAGGGGGTGGTAGTAGATGGAACCCCTTATTCTCATCGCCTAAAGCCCGTATGTCAACGATACCAGTCACCATCAAACCCGTCTACAGAGGGGTGTTCCGGTTGAATTTTGTGGGATTCTCGCCGATGATAGGGGGATGATTGTCTATCTGATCCGCCACGGAGAGAGCACGTACAATGCCGATGGGCGGATCCAGGGCCAGTCGGACCCGCCCCTTTCGGAGCTCGGCTTGCAGCAAGCCCGGGCGGTGGCCGCGGCAATGACGCGGATGCCCATCGAGCTTGTGGTGGCCAGTCCGCTTCGCCGGGCCATGCAGACGGCCGAACTGGTGGCCGAGCCGCTGGGTCTGCCGATCCGCGTCGACGACCGGCTGATGGAAGTTCATGTCGGCGTGTTCCAGGATAAACTCCGCGCCGACCTGGAGACCCTGTTTCCCGAGGAACTCCGTCGCTGGCTCTCGGGCGATCCCGACTTCATCATCCCCGGCGGCGAATCCCGCCGCCAACTGGCCCGGCGCGGACGCGCGGCCATCGACGATCTCGCCGGGCTCGACCACCGCCAAGTGGCCGTGGTGGCCCACGGCGGACTCCTGACGGCCGCGTTGAAGCACCTGCTGGAAGTACCCGCCGCTCGTCATCCGTTCGTATTGGGCAACGGCTCGATCAGCCAATTGGCCCTGACCGGCAGCTTCAAGGATGACGGCAAGGTGAAGCTGGTCACCCTAAACCAAACCGATCACCTCGACGGCATCGGGCTGGGAGGCGTGGGGGATTTGTAGCTGCGGGCAGGGTCGGCGCTGAGTTGCCGATTCGGCGACAGAGTGCATCATGGTAACCCGAAGCGTAAGCGAGGGACG